>CAJHIR010000026.1 GCA_905067535.1 Candidatus Argoarchaeum ethanivorans | reverse complement strand
TTAAATGATACTAAGGGCTCAATTCCACGTCTGAAAAGGCAAAGCTTTCCTCCTATGACAATAGAAAATTTGAAGTTGGAACTTGAGTTCGAAACATCTCTTACTCTCACCAAAATTCTGGAGACAGATACCTGCTTAATGGTTTTGTAGGTCTGGTGTAGGTAAGCCAAGGTTGTTCCCCAAAAATAGTAGAAAGGCGGATAGGATTAACCATCTGGTATCAACCAGCCAAATGTAATGGTGAATGAAGGCAATTATTCGTTGTATAATAATCTGCCTGACAGTATTACAAGCCCCTTTCTCAAAATCTATGATTTTGAGGTGGAGTAGTTGATATTTGGGTTAGAAACAATAAATGTGTTTGTTCACTGCAAACGTAAACAAAGTGAGGTGATTTAAATGACAGAAGAAAAAAAACCAATAGCTAAAGAAAGTGAAAAACAAGGAAATATAGAAGTAGTGCCAAAGAAAAAAGAATCTTCACTATGGATGCGAACACCTTATGAGTTATGGGGTGAGATGGACAGGATGTTTGAAGACTTTACAAGAAACTTCGGTGAAATGTTCTGGTCACCATTGTCCTCAGGAAAAAGGCATGTTCCATTTCCATGGAGGACTGGTGCAGTAACGTATCGTGAGCCTCATGTGGATGTTCTTGATACCGGGAAAGAGTTTAAATTGAGTGCAGAGTTTCCAGGTGTTCCAAAGGAAAATATTGAAATAACAGTGACCGATGATGCCATAGAACTGTCAGCCAAAGCAGAAAAGGAAGAAAGAGAAGAAAAAAAGGATTATCTGCGTCAAGAACGTGGATACTTAGAATTTTACCGAAAACTTGTTCTTCCGGAAGAAATACTACCCGACAAAGCAAATGCAAAACTAGAGCATGGCCTACTTGAAATAAGCCTTCCAAAGAAAGAGCCGAAGATAGAGCCTAAAAAACACAAGCTCGAAATAAAATAGAACCACTTATTTATTTTTTACTTTATCTTTTTTTGACCTGATATATTTATCCTTGTTGTATCCCGTGGCTGATATTAACTGGCATTCTGTTTCTGCAGATGATGTGTTCTCGCTTGTCGACGGCAGTGAAAACGGTCTGGACAAGCACGAGGTTGAAGCGCGTATTGAGCGTTTTGGTTTTAATGAAGTTAGTTTTAAAAAACCTGTGAGTGTGTTCTATCAGTTTTTTAAGCAGTTTTTGAGTCCGTTAATCTATGTGCTGCTGGCTGCTGCTGCTGCAATGTTTTTTCTTTCCGAATGGGCTGATATGGCAGTTATTCTTGGGGTGGTCCTTGCTAATGCTGTTATCGGGTTTATACAGGAACGGAAAGCCCAGCATGCACTTGAATCGCTTGCCAGAATGTTAGCTTCAGAAGCAGTGGTGTTACGTGATGGAAAAAGAGTGGTTGTTTCAAGTAAGAAAGTTGTGGTTGGGGATGTGGTGCTTCTTGAAGGCGGTTGCCGGGTACCTGCAGACATACGTTTGTTTTATGTGAAAAATTTGCAGGTGGACGAGTCGGCTCTGACTGGTGAATCACTTTCTATCAGAAAAACGAGCGAGGTTGTTGCTGATGTGGATATTCCTCTTGCTGATCGGTTGAATATGGTTTTTGCCGGCACTTTTGTGACACATGGACAGGGTCGCGGTGTTGTGGTTTCTATAGCAGATAATACTGAGATTGGAAGGATTTCAGGATTTATTGAACAATCATCTGACTTTTCCACGCCTCTTGTTCGAAAGTTGAACGTGTTTGGAAAACAGCTATCCCTGGCTATCATGTTTATCGCTTTTTTCACATTTATGTGGGGCTTGTGGTTTAATTATGATATTGAGTTTATTTTTCTTGCGGCAGTAAGTCTTGCCGTTGCTGCCATACCCGAGAGTCTGCCTGCTGTTGTTACGATCAACCTTGCAATCGGTGTTAAAAAAATGGCAGAGAGAAATGCAATAATCAGGAACCTGCCATCGGTTGAAACTCTTGGCAGCACCACTGTTATATGTACTGACAAAACTGGCACGCTAACGAAAAACCAGATGACTGTTACTACCATAGACACGATCAGCCGCAAGTATACACTCACTGGTGCCGGATATGAGCCTGTCGGAGAGTTTTTGCATAACGGACAGAGAGTGGATCCGCTATCCGATAATTTGCTTGTTAAAACACTCGAGGCTGGTGCATGGTGTAATGATGCAGCGTTAAGTGAAAATGGGTCTAGTATTGAAGGCGATCCGACCGAGGGTGCACTTCTGGTTGCAGCATTAAAAGCAGGAGTCGTATCTGATTTACAGAGGCTTGACGTAATACCTTTTGAGCCTGAAAACCAGTACATGGCAACACTGCATAAACTGGATGAACAGAATAATATCATCTATGTGAAAGGCTCACCCGAGAAGGTTTTATCATTTTGTACCATACAGGAAGGAAAAACATCTCTTGATTTAAAAGAGATTGAAAATGCTGCTCGTTCGATGGCGGCAGAGGCACTTAGAGTACTTGCAGTAGGATACAAAAAGGTGGACGCCTCAAAAACCCAGATAACACAGGGGGACATAAACGAACTCGTGTTTCTTGGACTGCATGGCATGATGGACCCACCAAGAGACGAAGTTGTACATGCCATTGAGATGTGTACAAATGCAGGCATACGTGTAATCATGGTAACTGGTGACCATAGAGAGACCGCACTTGCAATCGCAAAGAAGGTTGGTATTAAAACATTGGGCGTGCGTACAGGTGCAGAACTTGATGGCATGGAGAGTGAAGAGCTCGCCCACTGTCTTGATGAAACATCAGTATTTGCAAGAACATCACCAGAACACAAATTTAAGATCGTACAAAACCTCCAGCAAAAAGGCGAAATTGTAGCAGTTACAGGAGACGGCATCAACGATGCTCCTGCATTAAAGACAGCAGACATTGGTATTGCCATGGGCATGTCAGGAACAGAAGTGAGTAGAGAATCATCAGACATGGTACTTGTCGATGACAACTTCGCAAGCATCGTAGCAGCAGTAGAAGAGGGACGTAATGTGTACAGCAAGATTCAGAAAATCATACTCTGGACACTGCCAACCAATGGAGGCGAGGGACTTATAATAATGACTGCTCTCCTCTTTGGATTCACGTTTCCGCTGTTACCCCTGCACATTATCTGGATAAACACGGTAACTGCTATCGGGCTTGGAACAACACTGATAGCAGAACCAAAAGAAGAGGGACTATTGCGACAACCGCCGCGCCCGGCAACAGAACCCCTACTAACCTCTTTAATAAAAAAACTGATATTTATCGTTGCAATATTAATGGTAGCCGGTTCCTTCACACTGTTTTTTTTCAACCTTAACAATAACGAAGACATCACTGTTGCACGCACAATCGTACTTAATACAATAGTAATGTTCGAAGTCTTCTACCTGCTCAACTGTAAATCAATCAGCAAACACGTGCACAAACAGATATTCTCAAACAAATTCATGCTACTTGGAATAACAATCGTAATACTCTTGCAGATGGGGATAACCTATCTTCCGGCAATGAATTTCATATTCCACACAGCGCCTCTTACAATAGTACACTGGGCAATGATCGTTGCTGTCTCAAGCACCGTATTCTTTCTCGGGGAATTCATTAAATATCTGCGCAGTAAAAAAACAGTATTTAGTAAGCACGAGCAGAGTGAGCGATCCTGATATTGAAGTAGTATCGATCAGCCCGGAGTTGTTTGATCGTGTGGCAAAACTCTGTTCCTCTCATAAGGTTAAACAGCGGGGGTAACCGATTGCATCTCTTGTATCATCATGCAGGATATGGAGATCATCGACGCGCTTACCACCGATGACCATTTTCGACAGGCTGGATTCAGGGCATTGCCGATCAAATAGATCGGTGGACGGATGTAGACACTGGCAGAAGTTATTGAGTACGTTCCGCGAAGGAATTGGGATGCAAAGACGGGGCTTTTATCAGCATGATCCATCGTATATTCCGGGTTTTATCGAAGCTGCGAAAACAGGCAAAACAGACGTTGTGATCGGCTCGCGCTTTCTGGAAAAAATGAGACAATACTTAAATACAGGATTGTTGGAATGAGAGTATTGAATATGTTTACACGACTTGTTAGGAATATGGAAACTATGGACTCTCAAAGTGGCTACCGGGCTTACGGCAGAAGAGCGATAGAGGAGATTAGAATAAGAAATCCTATTATGGGTGCGGGTTCAGAGATATTAACGCGAGGTCGGGGGATTGCAATTTGAACGTGGTGGAGATTCCGATAGATGTGAGATATGCCACTTTCGGCACGTCGTCAAAGAATACGGTGTCGCATGGGTTTTGGATGCTGGGGTGGTTGATCGGCACTATTTCAGGGAAGAGACCGTTGTTCTTCTTTTGGATTGTTGGGGTCATTCTAACAGTTGTTGGATTGATACTTGGTGCAAAGGTGTTATATATCGCCAATACAGAGAAGAGAGTTGCGGTTGGGTGTCTGCTCTTGTGTCAGTGTTGTTCGTAATTATCGGTGTGTTCTGTGTGTTCACAGGGCTTATATTGAATGTGATTGGAAAAGAAAAAGAAGGGAGAAAAGTAGATGGGTGAAATCTCTCTCAGTCGTCCCTGTGATGAATGAAGAAGAAAAGATCGGGCAGTGTCTTGAAGCGGTCTTCGATCAGTTCCTAAAATTCAATGAGGTGAGAAAAATCAATGATTGAGACGATCTGCATCATTATTGGCACACGTCCTGAGGTGATCAAGATGTCACCTGTGGTGCGGGCGTGTGAGCAGCAAGAGGGCTTGGACTGGTTTATGGTGCATACCGGGCAGCATTACTCGTATAATATGGATCGGGTTTTCTTTGAGCAGCTCGAACTTCCGGATGCGAAGTATAATCTTGATGTTGGGTCAGGAATGCATGGGGAGCAGACCGGGAGGATGCTTACCGGAATCGAGAAGATATTGATTGCAGAGAAGCCTGATGTGGTTCTGGTCGAGGGCGATACGAACACGGTTCTCGCGGGTGCGCTCGCTGGATCCAAGTTAGGGATCAGGGTTGGGCACGTGGAAGCGGGCTTAAGGAGCTATGACCGGAGGATGCCTGAAGAGCTTAACCGGGTTGTTGCAGACCACATCTCAGACTATCTGTTTGCGCCAACTGAACAATCGAAGGATATTCTTCTTGGCGAGGGTATTTCCAACGAGAAGATATTCGTTACCGGGAACACGGTTGTTGATGCGGTTTACCAGAATCTGGAGATTATCAATGGCAGGGACGACTGGGACGAAAACCCAGAATCGATTTTTGGGACTGGACTTGCTCTTGAACCGGACGGGTATTTTCTGGCGACTGCACACAGGCAGGAAAATGTGGATGATGCCACGCGGTTTGCAGGTATTTTAAGAGGGCTGGAGCTTGTTTCAGAAGAATTTTCGCTTCCTGTGATCTATCCAATTCATCCACGCGCAAGGAAGATGATGGAGGAGTTTTCGCTGGATGCTGTTGGGGTTACGTTTATTGAGCCTCTTGATTATCTCTCGTTTCTGAAACTGGAATCTGATGCCAGACTGGTTCTGACGGATTCCGGCGGGGTGCAAGAGGAGACCTGCATACTGAAGGTGCCGTGTGTTACACTCCGGGATAATACAGAGAGACCTGAAACTGCCGAGGTTGGTGCAAACGTGCTCTCCGGGGTGGATTCTGAGAAGATTCTGGAGGGTGCCCGGACGATGATAGGTAGGAAGCGGGATTGGAAGAACCCGTTTGGCGATGGAAGGGCGGGGGAGCGGATTGTTGGAATATTCACAAACTCGGGCAGGAGCTGATAACGTTGTTAGAGATTACAGTTCATGGGATAAAGGAGAAATGCCCGGTGTATAAAACCGGGGATAAGATGACGATCGATGATCCAGAGATCATGCCGGAGAGGACGGATGCGTTATGCACACATGCCTTTTCGACATTGCTCCATTATGTTCTGACACTGGAGCATGACTGGTGTCTGGCGAGACTTGGATTGACCACACCTGAATACCCGGATCATGCGTATATGCAGTGCGTTGATCCGGGTGAGCCTTATTGAAGGAGGGATGGTAACATTTAAGTGTGGAAGAATGGAATGACAAAGAAGTGGTAAATATGAAAACTAAAAAGATATTAGTAACTGGTGGTGCAGGATTCATAGGGACGAATCTTTGCAACGAACTCAGAAGCGGGAACATGAAGTGGTTTCATGCGACCTCTATAATACCGAACGTGATGACTATGTCCGCTGCGATGTGAGGAGCTATCGACAGGTGGAACGGATCTTTGATGAGCACGATTTTGACTATGTATATCATCTGGCAGCGGAATACGGGCGGTGGAATGGTGAGGATTATTATGAGAACCTGTGGCAAACCAACGTCATCGGAACGAAACATATAATTCGCCTGCAGGAAAAACTGAAGTTCGGAATGATCTTCTTTTCGAGCGCGGAGGTATACGGGGATTACAATGGAGTGATGTCAGAGGACGTGATGGTCAACAACCCGATCAGGGATGCCTATCAGATGAACGATTATGCGATAACCAAATGGGCAGGGGAATTGATGTGCATGAACTCTGCCAAGATGTATGGTACAGAGACCGTCAGGGTAAGACCGGTCAATTGTTATGGTCCCGGGGAACATTATACGCCATACAGAGGATTTATTCCAAAGTTCATATATCATGCCCTGCACGGCAAACCATACATCGTTTACGGGGGTCATAAGAGGATCATAGATTATGTGGAAGACTCATGCCGAACATGGGCTAATATTGTGGATAATTTCATTCCTGGCGAGGTTTATAATGTCGCTGGAAGACCGGAATGGGAGAAAGAGATCAAGGAGTATTCGGATCTGGTGTTAAAAGCTGTTGGCAGGGACGACTCGATAGTTACTTACGAAGAGGCAGAACTTTTCACCACAAACATAAAGACGATCGATTGCTCAAAGGCTGTTAGGGATCTGAAACATGATCCGAAAGTATCTCCGGAAGAAGGTATCAGAAGAACTGTGGAATGGATGAAGTGGTATTACAGGTTGGGGGAGGAACATTGAATATTCGTTCCGGAGAAGGAATAGGTGAACGGATGGAAATAATACTAAAAATCAAAGTGGACAAGTTTTTAGCTATGATAGAGGATATGGGAAAGAGGTAAGCATGGAGAATTATGTCAAGGTATCAAAAGATGTATTTGCGCCAATCGTGGAATTGGTCAGGATTGGTTTATTTAGAGATGAAAAGGATGCTCTTGTAGGTATAATACGAGAACAAGCAAGAAACAAAATATGGTATTATGAAGGAAAGATAAGCGAACTGAAGAGAAAGTACAAGGTGAACTTTCCGGAATTTAAAAGGATTATTGAAGAAAGGAAAGACGAGGAAGTATTTGAGGAATGGGATGACTTCATACGATGGGAGAGTTACGAAGAAGCATTGAGATACTGGACTGATGTTGAGGCGCGGGTCTATGGCGAAGTTAACTGACAGTATCACATATTTTAGCGGTGTTATCATCCAGCGATCTTGTCATGAATGTGGAGATTATTGAGATGAACGTAGAGCCAAAAGTGCAATCGCTACGAGCAAAGGATAGATTAAAGATGGATTATGTGCTTTATGTAAACGAGGGAATAGGAGATAATTATCGGAGGTATTCTTACTATTTGCAAAAAGAGGATAAAATGATACGTAGATGGGATAATGCACCGCATTGGAGTGGTATTAGAACGTTTCCATTTCATTTGCATCTTCCAAACAACGATAAGCCAATAGAATGCGGTGAAGTATTTGTGGATGATGTACTCTCAGAGATTAAGAACATCTTTAGTGAGGAAAAATAATAGTATGATGAAATCTATATAAAAATTGGAGATGAAAAGAATATGACCAAAGATGAAATAGAAGCATACGAGGGAAAGGTTGTACTGGTCACGGGCGGTGCAGGGTGCATTGGGACGAACCTGTGCAGGAAACTGGCTGAGCTGAATGCAGAGAAAGTGATCATCCTGGACGATCTGTCTTCTGCTTACGAATGGAACATTCCGAAGGCGGAGAATATTTCGTTTGTGAAGGGGAGCATTCTCGATGATGGGATGCTGAAGCGGGTCTTCAAAGAGAGACCGGATTACGTGTTTCACCTGGCAGCACACTTTGCAAACCAGAACTCTGTGGATAATCCCGAATACGATCTGATGGTCAACGGGATCGGGACGCTGAAGGTCATGCAGTATGCGCATCTTTTGGGTGTTGAGAGGCTTGTTTACGCATCTTCCGGGTGCGGGGTCTACGGACTGGAGTCGAAGATGCCGTTTGAGGAACATGATGTTTCAATCAGTTTGCATACGCCGTATCAGATCACGAAGTTGCTCGGGGAACTGTACACAAACTACTTCCACAATCTGTACGACTTACCTATCGTCAACGCAAGGTTCTTCAATGTGTTTGGTCCGGGAGAGGTTCCTGGAAGGTACAGAAACGTGATACCGAACTTCTTTTACTGGGCGATGAACGGGCGTACGCTGCCGATAACGGGCGACGGATCAGAGACCAGGGACTGGACTTATGTGGATGATATCATCAATGGCTTGCTTGCGATGGGGATCAGGGAAGAGGCAATCGGGGAAGCGATCAACCTTGGTTCTGGCATGGAGCACCGGGTTGTAGATATGGCACGCAAGGTGAATGATATTGCGGGCAATGAGGCAGGGATTGAGTATACCGAGCGAAGGAATTGGGATGCAAAGACGAGATTACTCTCTTCTATTGAGAAAGCGAAGAGGCTTTTGGATTATAAGCCGCAGATGAAGTTCGAGGATGGTCTGGAGAGGGTGCATGAGTGGTTTACTGAGAACTGGGCGGATGTAGAGAGGAGTGCGGAGTTTTAAATAATTACGAACAAACTAAACCGGAACGAAGCAGTTGTATGCGTAGTTGGACTTGGATATGTTGGACTGCCGCTTGCAATCGAATTCTCAAAAGACATGCGAGTGATAGGATACGAGATAGATGGCGATAAGGTAAAGAAACTGAATAATTCCAAATTAAATCAGGAAAATAAGAATCTCTTTATTACGAATGATCCAACGAAGATAAGAGATGCTGATTTCGTTATACTATCAGTTCCAACACCTGTGACCAGATCACAGGAGCCTGATCTCTATTATGTCAGAAGCGCTTCAGAGACGATCAGCGAGAGCCTAAAGCAGGGCAGTGTTGTGATTCTGGAATCCACGGTTTATCCTGGTGTTACAGAAGAGATAATAAAGCCGATTCTGGAAGAGTCAGGTCTGCAATGCGGGATGGATTTTAAGGTGGCTTATTCTCCAGAGAGGATCAATCCAGGCGATGATGTACATGCACGCAGAAGATCACAAAGATCGTGAGCGGAATGGATGAGGAGACCACAGATATTGTCAGTAAACTGTATGCGCGGATCACAACGGTCTATGAAGTGAAGGATATCAGGACTGCCGAGGCAGCAAAGGTCACTCTCGAACATCCAGCGTGACCTGAACATAGCGTTGATGAATGAACTCTCCATCATCTTTGAAAAGATGGGGCTAAATACAGAGAATGTCCTGGATGTAGCCTCTACAAAATGGAACCTCCACAGGTATTTCATAGGTTGGTTGGCGACGGCTGCGCCGTCAGTGATGAGTAATGGGTAATGGGTAATGGGTAATGGGTAACATGTCACAGATTACAGATCACATATTACCGCCCGAAGGGCGTGAGGAGTTTGGAATTGGGATATCTGACTTTGACCCTTTATTGAGGAGGGGGGGAGATAGAAGCGTTTGGGATTGATGCTGCGGAAGGTTTGAGAGGGTGTGGGTGCGGACTGTGTTGTCATGGCAGTTTTCCATGATACATTCAAGGACATTTCGCTTGGCGCGCTCAAATGTGTGATGAACAGCGATCCGATATTGATTGATATCAGGGGGATGTTTGGTAGGGGTGATGCTGAGAGGATAAGATTTTGTTACAGGGGGCTGTGAAAGGGTTGTGTGGACAGATAGGACGCAGATTAACGCAAATTACACTGATTTTAACTACATGAAAGACAATTTTATAAGTATTAGGAAAAAGGTTTTGGTGATGAGAGAATGAAAATAGAAGAGATAAAGAAAAGGTAGAAGGATGAATGGGTGCTTGCGGTGGTCGTTTCGCATGAGGTGAATAGAAGAAAGGGCAGCGCGGTCAGGACATCACTTGGATATGCTGTCGAACATGGGTTTGATGCTCTTGTCCTGCTGGATGGTGATGGTCAGCATGATCCAGAGGGGGGATTCCCGGACTGTTTGAACCGATGACTACGTCGACGCTTGAGGCGTTATCAAACGATGCAAAGGAATCACATTTAAATGTAAGAAGGTTTAACTGTATATGCCGGTGATTAAGAATGTTTGAATCAAGAATACGCATTGATCTGGAAGTAAGGCATGGAAAACCTGTTATAAAAGGTACGAGGGTACCTGTGGATATAATATTGGGGTCTCTGGCGGGGGGCATGGTGGCGGAAGCAATTGCAAAGGAATATGGGACTCAAAAGGAAGATGTACTCGCAGCGATAGAATATGCTGCAAAAATCGTAGCGAGTGAAGAGATCAGGATATATGCATAGTTTAAGATTTATATTGGATGCAGATATGCCCAGATCAAGTGCCGAGGTGATACGAAGCACTGGTTATGATGTGGAAGATGTTAGAGATATCGGGATGGGGGCGGCAAAGGATAGTGAGATCATTGAATACGCTCTCGAAAACGAAAGAATAATCGTGACAAGAGATACCGATTTTGGGGAGATACTTCGATATCCTGAGCATCCTGGAGGTATTATTTTCAGGTTGCCATATACATTCAGGGCAGAGGAGTTAAACAAGGTATTGAAGGAGTTTCTGGACACTGTTGGGGATAATGAGCTTATAAATGCGATAATAATCGTGGAACTGGGGCGATACAGAAGGAGACCGCTATGAAAATCTTTATCACTTTCATCGTGGATCCGGAGAGTGCACTGGAAGAGGTTTTCAAGTTGGCGCGCGAGCATAATCACCGGATAGTCTTAGCTACGATAACAGATACATTACGTGTTGCGATAACTTCGGTGGTAAGAATAACTGATGATAGAACTATCCAATTCCGTCGTAAAGGAGCAGAAGCATGAAGACACTTGCAGCAATCCCGTGCCATAACGAGGGGCTGGCTATCGGATCGGTCGTATTGAAGGCGCGGAAGTATGTGGACGAGGTGCTGGTGGTTGATGACGGATCCACGGATGATACCGTGGAGGTGGCGGAAGCGGCGGGTGCGGTGGTTGTTTCGCATGGGGTGAATAAGGGGAAGGGCAGCGCGGTCAGGACGTCGCTTGGGTATGCTGCCGAACATGGGTTTGATGCTCTTGTCCTGCTGGATGGTGATGGTCAGCATGATCCGGGTGAGATTCCGGAGCTTCTTGAACCGGTATCAAACGATGCTGCGGATCTTGTCATTGGCTTCCGTTCATTCGGACAGATGCCGTTTTACAGAAGGTTCGGCAGGGCGGTGCTTGATCATGTAACTGGTGCGGGTGGTGCTGTCACTGACTCACAATCAGGGTTCAGGGTTTTGAACAGGAAAGCGATTCAACTGCTGGCAGGAACGCTGAAGAAGAATGATTTCTCGATTGAGTCAGAGATGATGCGCTGCAGTCGTGACCTGAATTTACGGATGGCAGAGGTGCGGATCCAGTGCAGGTACGGGGATTTTGACACGTCAGCAAAGAATCCGGTTTCGCATGGGTTTGGGGTGCTAAACTCGGTGATATGGCTCATCGCAGAGAAGAGACCACTGCTTTATATCGGGGTTCCTGGATTCATATCATGTCTTGTCGGGGTTTTCTTTGGGATACGACTGCTTCAGGAGTATAACCAGACCAAATTCTTCTCGCTTGCTTATGCGATGCTTGTGTCGATATTCTTGATTCTTGGCGCGATCGGGATGTTTATGGGGTTGATGCTGAATGTGATCGCGAGGTTGAGGATGGGGGATGGTGGTCGTGGATGAATCTGAAGGAGATTATTGAGTCTGGAGAATCTGAGATCAATGAGTTTAAGACTTCGCTTGCCGAATGGAAGGATGTTGTTGAGACGATTTCTGCTTTCTCGAACAGGAATGGTGGAAGAGTTCTCATTGGCGTAGCAGATGATTGTGGCATTGTTGGAGTTGATATCGGCAAGAAAACGATCGAGAAACTGGCAAACCAGATCAAGCAGAATACAGACCCTGTGATTCATCCCTCAATTCGTGTTGAGGAGATTGATGGAAAAGAAGGAAAGCAGGTTATCGTTGTGGATGCTCTCGAGAGTGAGCAGAAACCAGTCCTTGCTTTTGGAAGAGTGGTTATACGGGTTGGGAAATCGAATCAGAAACTCGGGTATGAAGGGATAAGGAATCTTGCTCTGCAAACATCAAAGGTTTACTGGGATGAAAGGGTCTGCGAGGGTGCGGGTC
>CAJHIR010000025.1 GCA_905067535.1 Candidatus Argoarchaeum ethanivorans | reverse complement strand
TCACAAAAGTTATATGCTGGTAAATTATAGAATTGATCGAAAATCATTTATATAAAAAATTCATGCAGGAGAAAAAAATATGTCAAAGACAAATAAACTTGTAATTATTGGATGCGGCGGTTTTGGAGCACCAGCAGCAAAGATGTCAAAGAGAACAGACCCTTCGGTAGATGTTACCTTGATACGAGAAGAGAAGGGTGGTTTGCTGGTAAGATGCGCAACACCTTTTATCTCGGTTGAAAGAGCAACGGTAGAGGCTTCAATCAAAAGTGATGAGATGTTTCATGACGCTGGAGTGGCACTTGTAGATGTGCCAGCAACAAGCATCAACAGAACAGAAAAAACCGTTACAACTGCTGATGGTGCTGTTTATCCTTATGATAAACTTATTTTAGGTACTGGAGGTAAAGCCATTGTCCCATTAATTCATGGTGCAAGTCTTGATGGTGTTTTTACGATTCGCACAAGTGATAATGCGGTGAGCATACGAGACTGGATAAACGAAAAAAAAGTAAAAAAAGCCGTTGTATATGGTGCAGGAGCAATTGGACTTGAGATGGCTTCGCTTATTGCACAGAAAGGTATCGCAGTTACCATTGTGGTCAGATCGTACATTGGCAGGAAACTTGGTCTGGACATAGATGTGAGCAATGAGCTTGAAAAACATTTTGTCCAGAATGGAGTTTCGATCAGGTCAAAAGAAGTGGTAACGAAGATTATAGGAGAAACAGAAGTGGAAGCAGTTGAGCTGTCATCAGGGGACAAAATCGAAACCGATATGGTCATACTGTCCATAGGCGTTCATCCACGTATTGAACTTGCAGCAGCAGCCGGGCTTGAAATTGGAGAGTACGGACTTGAGGTGAATGAATATCTCCAGACGTCTGATCCGGATATTTATGCTGGTGGTGACATGATTGAGTATGAACACCTGATCACCAAAAAGCCAATTCCTGGGCAGATAAGACCAAATGCAGTTATAGCTGGCAGGATTGCTGCAAAGAATGCCCTTGGCTATCAAATAGAATTTCCAGGGTTGTTGAACAGCTTTGCAATAAAGTTATTTAATAAGACTGTTGCATCAATTGGGGTAACAGAAGCAATAGCAGAAGAAGAAGGAATCAATGTCTTTGCTACAACAAAAACTGTAAAGACTAAATACGCGATGATTGAGGGCGGAAAACCGTACAGTCTCAAGTTAATATTTGATAAGAAAACAAAGTGTGTTGTTGGATCACAAATCATCGCGGATGATGAACACTCGATTAAATCTATTGACGTGATTGCGCTTGCAATAAGGTGCAACTTAACAGCCCTTGATTTAACCACCCTGCGATGTGCAAGTCAGCCGGAGCTGTCGCCAGAAGCAAGTGCGGAGCCAATATCAATGGGTGCAGAAGATGCATTCAAAGAGCTTTATTCACTCACCTGACTGAAGAAAATTTTCTTCTTAAGTTACCTGTAAATTGCCCTGCCTTAACGGTGGTAGCCTTATGACTGATTTTAGTGAGTTTGCACAGGTGTGTCAAAAGATAGAGAAGATTCCAGGTTCTATTGAGACAACCTCCATAATAAGTGATTTTTTGGCACAGATAGATGATGATGAGCTTTACATTGTTGCACATTTCATCAGGGGAAAAGTGTTTCCGCAGTGGAGCGATCTTGAACCTGGAATTGGCCCAAACCTTCTTTACATGGCAATCGCAAGAACAGCAGGCATAAAAGTACCGGACGTTAAAAATATGGTGCGAGACCTTGGCGATATCGGGGCTGCGGCAAGAGATTCACTCAAGAAAAAAACACAGGTCAGTTTTTCAGCGTTTTTTAAGGAGGAGTCTTCAATCAACATAAAGGATGTGTATTCACGTTTTAGTGATATTGCAACATCCTCTGGCAGGGGCTCGCAATCTGCTAAAATCAGGAATCTGCAGTACCTTTTCAGCAACGTATCGCCTGAAGAAGCAGTGTACATTTCTCGCCTTGCAGTAGAAGAACTTCGGATTGGAGTCGGCGAGGGACTCGTAAGAGATGCCATTGCAAAAGCGTTTAACGTAGACACAGAACTTGTCGAACGTGGGTACATGCTCACAAACGATCTTGGTACTGTGGCACTTACCGCAAGGAAAGAGGGAGCAAAAGGACTTTCAAACCTTAATATAAAAATTAACAGACCTATTAAGATGATGCTGGCACAGATAGCAGAGAGCATCGAAAGTGCGGTGTTGGATATAGGCGAGGTTGCTGTTGAATGGAAGTTTGATGGTGCACGTGTGCAGATTCATAAAGATTACGATCAGATTACTCTTTATTCCAGAAGACTTGAAAACGTGACAAGCTCCCTGCCAGAACTTGTTAAGAAGCTGAAACAAGCTGTGGGGGCAGAACAAGTAATCCTTGATGGGGAGGTTGTAGCAGTTGGAAGGAATGGAAAACCAATGCCTTTCCAGCAGCTATTGCGCAGATTTCGCCGTAAATACGATATTCAACAGATGCAGGAGGAAATACCACTTACTCTTAACCTTTTTGATATTATGTATATAAACGGCAGAAGCCTGATAGACCTCCCATTAACAGAGAGAAGAAAAATACTTGCAGTACACATTCAAAACATTGAAGGGTTAACACTTGCAGAGCAGAACATCACAGGTGACACTGGAACAATACAACGGATATACGAAAGTGCTCTCTCGGCAGGACACGAAGGTGTGATGCTGAAAAACCCATCTTCTCTTTACACACCTGGTAAACGAGGTAAAAACTGGCTGAAAATAAAACCGATTATGGAAACACTCGATTTAGTAGTGGTTGGAGGTGAATGGGGCGAGGGAAGGCGCGCACATCTCATAGGCTCGTATACTCTTGCATGCCTCGACACAGAGAATAACACACATCTCTATGTTGGGAAAGTTGGTACAGGGATAGACGACAAACAACTAAAAGAGCTTACTCTGAGCTTCAAACAACTGGTAATAACTGAAAAAGGGAAAGAACTGCAATTTGAACCAAGAATTGTTTTTGAAATAGCATACGAAGAAATACAAAAAAGTTCAAACTACAGCGCTGGTTATGCTCTGCGGTTTCCGCGCTTTCTTGGAGTCAGAGCTGACAAATCGCCACAGGATGCAGACACCATCGAGAGAGTAGAGCAATTATATATTAAGCAGGGCACTATATATATATACCATGAAAAATGAACAGAATGCACATGGTTATGAATTCGGCAGCTGAAGGAAAAATCATCGTTTATTATGGGAAGGGTGAAGGGAAGACATCTGCTTCTATTGGTCATGCTATACGAATGCTTGGCCATAATAAAAAAGTAGTGATATTACAGTTTATGAAGGGGAGACAAACTACTGGAGAATACCAGTTTCTAAAACATGTTGATAACATCCAGATGTATCTTTGTGGACCTCCTGTTTTTTTGGACAGGGAATCAAGAAAAGCACATCTCAAAAATGCTAAAGAGGGTTTGAAAATCGCTAACAGAGTGTTGGATGAAAAACAAACTGACCTTCTGGTTCTGGACGAGATATTATATGCAGTAAAATTCGGGCTTTTAACAGAAGACGATGTTTTGGAATTACTGGAGAAAAGAGGCTGTACTGCAATCATTCTCAGTGGAAGAGATCCGGGAGATAGAATAATAGAAATGGCAGATATAGTAACTCACACAGAACAGATTAAATACCATTGGGATAAAAATAGTAATGCAACTACGATGATGGGATATTAATCATTAAACCAACAGGAACTATGAATGAATCGGGAATGATACAGCGATGGTTATATCAATAGCAAGTGGGAAGGACGGCACATGAACCACAGATCGTCATTGCAGCTGCCATTTCCCGTACTCGGGTAACCTCGCTGCGAAAGTTTATGTCCCTTTGTGATATGTATAGCATCTGTGGTTTTCCAAAATCCAAATTCCGGAAGAATAGTAAAAAATCTCTAAATTTGAAATTAACAAACAAACTACATAAGATAAACAAAGGTGAAGAAAAAATGAAAGTATGCATTCCAACTACAGAAAACGGTGGCATCGATGATTTCGTGGGTCAGCATTTCGGCAGAGTCCCAACATACACCATCGTAGATCTCGACACAAACGAGGTTGCGGTAATTCCGAATACCGGCGAACATATGGGGGGTGCTGGATTGCCGCCAGAGTTTATATCAAAAACGGGCACTCATGTGATGCTCTGCTCCGGGCTGGGACCAAGAGCAGTCCATCTATTCGAAGAGGCCGGCATCGATGTCTTCGTTGGTGCACAAGGCACGGTACGCGATGTAATCGAGGCGTGGCGACAGGGACGGCTTATGGAAGCAACCGATGAGAACGCGTGTAAGGAGCACAGACTTCATTAAGTGGGTGTCATGGCATGCGTGGAGGTTGGAATAGTTATGGCAGTGGTTGTGTTTTTTGAGGGCAGATTAGGCAGTGGGGACAAGTGTTGAAGAAGCCGTCGAATTAGCTTTTTCCATCTGGTGTCAACACTATTTTGAAGTTATTGTTGATTTAAATCCCGTGGACGCCGTTCCTGATTCAAATATGGGAGAGATTCCAAAGTTTCAACCAGAACACCACGTAATGTGACAGCCCAACTTGAACGACGACTTTATATATTATTACAATACAACAACCTGTGACAGAACACCTAAATAAGGTAATACATGAAAGAGATTAAAACGATGAAAACTGCAATATTTATTCCAGTCGCACTGATGCTCGTGTTTTTCGCACCTCTTTCAGGTGCAGAAGTAATGGAATTGAACGTGAGCCCACAGGTAGTTGACTCTGGCGATGTGATAACGATATCAGGAACGACATCACCAAGTGAAGTAGTTTGGTTAGGGTCATCATTCGAGCTTCCGTTACCAGTTTCTGATGGAAGATATGGTTGTGAATTTGATGATATTAATTTCCCAGATGGTGAAAAAAAATTTTCTGTGACTGCTGAAAATATAAAAAATCTTGATGTAACATTGTATCCAATGCATTTTTGGAGTACCATCGAAATCAATTGTTCCGGGCAAACGATGACAGCCACGGTTCTTGGACAAACAATCACAACGCCATTAAGTGAATCAATAGATGAAACTGGCACTGCAAGTTTTTCCATGTCATTTCCAATAGAGAAATATGGACTCAATCTTAACATCGACGGTCTAAAAGATATTACTGTCTCCGGGGATGCGGCAGATGGTGCATCAACTGTAAACTTAAAGCTTGCCAGTTCCATTAAGCTAATTGCAGGTCCAACACCCACACCAACTCCAGTAAACGATGCTTACACAATACTCCAAGCATCGGTTGGTTTGACAACTGTTGATCTAAATATTGCAGATATTGACGGAGACGGTTCAATCACAGCAAACGATGCTTACTCAGTACTTCGTCGAGCTTCTGGTGGCATTTTCTCTTTTGATATGAATACTAATGGAATTCCAGATGGGGAATTTTTAATAACTGCTGGCGGAAAGACTGAGACTGTGTATATAGGAGTTGAGCCAGACACCAGTTGAACTCGATATGCTGTAAAGAGGTATGAAATATGAAAAAAGTTTTGTTGATAGTTGTTGGGATTGTGTTAGTCGCTTTATTTACTCCCCCCATGGTAGGAGCTCAAGAAGCTACTGTTAGCACAGTTGGCGTTGAAGGTGAAGCAGGGAGTACAGTACAAGTGCCTGTAAATCTTAACATACCATCTGAATTAACAGATGGGCAAGAACTTGGGAGTTTAACAGTATGGATATCTTATGACCCTGCATTGCTTTCGATCAATTATATACAAACAGCGTGGGGTTCGATCATATCGGCAGCGTCTGTGGCTGGAGCACAATTTAACGTTCCAACACCGGGTGATGCAAGGATAGGTATCGTATCTACTTTTGGTATGAGTGGCGTATTTCAGCCGCTCAATACAGAACCTGGTGGGACGATTATAACCATTGGATTTGATGTGAATAGCTCGGCCAATATGGGGGATTCGGGTACATTAGATATATATAAATTACTTCTCACAAACGAAACAGCAGAAACAGTTACTTCGAGTCCTGTTAACGGCACGTTCACAGTCGCTACACCTACACCCACTTCAACACCTACACCCACTTCAACACCTACACCCACTTCAACACACATACCAGGATTCAATGTGGCATTCTCAATTGTTGGCTTGTTAGGAGCAGCCTATTATTTCAGACGCCCCCCAAGCAATTTATCCTAAGTAAGGTAACTCACAAATAATGATTTACCAGGGAACTGTATCCTTTTCCGGAACTTTTTAAAAGATATAGGAAATTAGGTGGTGTCCCACAAACCGTGGCTTTGAATTGACAATCGTCAAGCTTGATGGCGATTTTACGTAAATTGTGGTGTGCCACTCAAAATCACCATCGGTAAGGCACATAAAAGAGGAAAACCGTGTTAGGTCATGAAATTTAGGACACTACCGGAAATTATAAACGCAACCACGTTCTCTTGCCTTGATTACTTCGTAATCAAGAATTAATTTTCTGCACTCGATTGCTTCGCAATCGAGAATTAAAAGCTACCTGTTATTTTCTGCACAACGAAGTTGTGCAGTTGCGAGAACTTACGTGGGCAGTCAGTCACCACTTTCGTCGGCTTCCGGTGTCTCTTCCTTTGATGGCGCGAAAATCTCTTCTATTGTTTTTTTACCATATTCTACAACTACCAGGTTTATTTGGCCAACATCGCCTGAAATGTCTCTTCCCCGAACGGCTTTTCTCTTGCGTAGACCATTTACTTTTGGTTTGAAACCAGTGCTTTTTGATAGTAATAACTTTCGTCTTTGCGAACCTGGCAAGTCTTTACGCAATGGAAATCCATCTTTATCAGTTCCGCCAGTGATTTTAAGGCTGTATCCTGCTAATCCTGTTGCACTGCCTTCGATTGTTTCTCCTAATTTCTTTCCAAGAAATTTGTTTGCCTGGCTTCCAGTTACCTCTATCTGGTATGATTTTCCTGTTTGCTGGTCTGATATCACTGTCCTAAAATCTGCCATTTAATTACTCACCTATTGTATACAAGTACTGCTACCGGTTGTACTTAACCGTACTTAAACATTGTCGTGTACTGTAAAGAAGCTCCATAACAATACCGGTTTACAGAAACTTGATCATCTGTGTTTGTAGTGTGTTTAGGTCTACTGTGGTTGCTATTGCCGGGTCTGGTTTCAGGTTGACGCGTTTCTGAAATTCTGTCTGACTCTGCCATGTGCCGCTGTTAATCAGTGTGACGTTGCGATACTTGCTTATGTTTGCTGTGTGGACATGCCCGCAGTGGAGGATGTCCGGGATTTTATCTATTACGAAGTGGTCTTTTTTTTCCGGTGCTATCAGGACTCTGCCGCCGTAGATTGGTGAGAGGTGTCTTCGCTTGAGCATCTCTTTCATTGCAATCGTTGGGTCTCTATAGTTTACGTTTGGCATGGCTGCTACGAAGTCGTCTATCGAGCGGCCGTGATAGATTAATATTTTTATGCCATCAAGCCCAACCATTGCCGGGTTGCCTACAAATGTTGTGTTATTTTTGTTGAATAGTCTGGTTATTTCGTCCGGGAGACAGGGTTGTGGTTCTGCCTGGCGGACTGCATCGTGGTTTCCAGGTGAGATTACAATGTTTATGTGTTTTGGTATTTCTCTTAGGTATTCTGCTGCCTGTTCATATTGCGCGTAGACGTCGTTTATCAACAGTTCTTTATCCTGGCCTGGATATATGCCAATGCCGTCTACAAGATCTCCTGCTATTACAAGGTATTTGATATTGTCTGATGCAGGAGTTTTTTCGTCGTTAATCTCTCCACGCAGCCAGCTTATGAATCGCAGCCATGCGTCCTCAAGGAATGTATTGCTCCCAACATGCGTATCTGAGATAAGCACTGCCTTTTTACCAGGTTTTTTGGTTTCCATGTTTTTGAGGCTGTACCCAATGGCTGGAATCTCTGGCCAGACAATGTCTTTTGCAATGAACAGCCCCCGATCTCGTGCCGGTCTGCCTGTTATACCTATTACTTCATCGTAGAGTACGTGAGAAGCTATTTGCAGGAGTTTTTCGTCTTTTTTGAGTATTAGTGCTGGAATAGCTCCTGTTGGGTCTTCAAGTTCTATTAATTTGTGTCCATTGGATGTGGTCTTTATATCTTTTACCATCCCAATGATTGAAATGTTCTCTCTGTCATCGCCGCGCTGTTGTTTTTTCAGACTTTCTATTGGTCTGCTGTCCACCCGTTTTCTGATTAGTTCACTCAGGCGGCTGTATCTGTCCCTGAAGTACTGGACGAATTCTTCGTATTCGCCGATGCAGGTTGACTGGTTTGTAATGTCTGATAAAATATCTATCTCACAGGTATCGTTTTCATCCTCTTCTTTGTCTTGCGGGTTTGTTAGCTCTTCCTCGGTTTTTGGTCTTGTTGGGGTGTAAGGATCGTACGGGTGTGACGTTGTTTGTTCTGCTGCGTAATTGAAGCTTGTGATATGATCCAGGCTTACTACAATGGTGTTTGTGTCGATACGGTTTAATATTGTGTTAATTATGTCGCCCGTGCTTTCGCTTTCCACCAGTGCTTTCAGTGCTTCCGCGTTTAGCTGATATCCTGCCTGTGCGAACGTTTTTATGATGTCTGATTCAATCATGTTCAGTAATTATACCAGTGTCTCTGAGTAATATATCTTACTTCCCATAGTCTCAACTGTACCCTACATAAAATTTTGTAATGAATGACTATGAATCCAGGCTATCTTTGAAAGATAGGTTATAAGTATCAATAAAAAAATGTACACCTGATGTTGAAAAGCATGAAAGGAGTCGTATCACGTTTAAATTGCCTGGATGCACACCACACAGAAGAGTATACAGGAATTAGACAAGAGTTTTGAGGTAGAACGTATTGAAATTAAAAGTGAGTATTATTGGCATAGGCCCTGTTGGTTTAGTTACAGGTGCCACTTTTGCTGAGCATGGGCATGAGGTTATTGTAGTAGATATAGACAAAGAAAGGGTTAATGCACTGAACAGCGGAAAACCTCCATTTTATGAACCGGGATTGGATAGTCTCGTAAATGATCTGGTATCCGGAGGCTTGTTAAGGGGACTCTTTAAGCCGTCCAACGATTCTAAGAGCTTGCCTCTCTATTATAAATCTATTAGGGATACAGATATCACCTTTATCTGTGTTGGCACGCCTCCAAACCCTGATGGTTCGATGAACCTTGAGTATATAAAGAAAGCATCTATGGATATTGGAGCTGCTTTAAAGGACAAGAAGGAATATCATGTGGTTGTATCGAAGAGCACAATTGTTCCAGGTACTACCGAGGATGTTATACTAAAGCTGATCGAAGAGCATTCATCAAAGAAAAGAGGAGTGAACTTTGGTGGCTGTTCGAATCCGGAGTTTCTGCTGCAGGGAAGTGCGCTTGCTGGTGCATTGAATCCGGGCAGGATCGTTATTGGTGAGCTGGATAAAAAAAGCGGGGATGTTTTGATGGAATTGTACAGTGATTTTGATGAGAAAATCCCAAGGTTGAAAGTTGGAATAAAAACCGCGGAAATGATAAAATATGCCTCAAACAGCCTTTTGGCAACAAAAATATCCTTTGCAAATGAGATGGCAAATATATGCGAGAAGTTTGGGGTAGATGTGTATGAAGTAATGGAAGGGGTGGGTCTGGATTACAGGATCAACCCAGGGTTCCTGAGGGCTGGTGTCGGGTTTGGCGGATCATGCTTCCCGAAGGATGTAAAAGCGATTGCCTCTGCTTCGCGATCAAAAGGATTAAAAGTGCCTCTGCTTGATTCTGTATTGTTGATAAATGAAGAGCAACCGCTTCGTGCTGTTGAATTAGCAGAAAGCGCAGCAGGAGACCTTAAAGATAAGGATGTCTGCATCCTTGGCTTGTCATTCAAACCAGACACAGACGATGTGAGAGAAACAAGGGCGCTACCCATACTGATGAAATTACTTGAGAAGGGATGCAAAGTAACCGGATATGACCCGGAACCAAAAGCTATGAATAATTTTAAAAAGTTATTCCATCAAGATTTTTCTATAGTGAACTTTGCAAGCAGCTTAAAGGAGGCTATTAAGGATAAGGACATTGTAATCATCCAGAATGAGTGGGAAGATTTTAAAAAACTCGAACCCGGAATCTTTAAAACGCTGATGAAGAAAAATCCGGTACTTATAGACGGAAGAAGAATATATGATCCGGAAATATTTCTTAAAGAAGGGATTATCTACCGAAGCATAGGATGGAAAAGAAATTTTTAACTTTACTCGAATGTGTAAAGTTTGGAGAATAATAATGATGGGATTAAATATTGCAAAGAAGATCATAGCAGGGCATCTGGTAGAAGGTGAAACGGAAGTCGGAGAAGAGATTGCGATCAATATCGATCGCACTTTAACACAAGATGCAACCGGCACCATGGCGTATCTTCAGTTTGAATCGCTTGGTGTGAAGCGAGTTAGAACCGAGCTTTCTGTAAGCTATGTCGATCATAACACGCTCCAGGCAGGCTTTGAAAATGCAGACGATCACCGATTCCTGCAAAGCTTCGCATCAAAATACGGGATATTTTTCTCAAAACCTGGAAACGGCGTATGTCACCAGGTCAACCTCGAAAGGTTCTCAATTCCCGGGAGAACCATCGTTGGCTCGGATAGTCACACACCGACAGCAGGCGGAGCTGGTATGCTTGCTATTGGGGTTGGCGGACTCGATGTGGCAATAGCAATGAGCGGTTCACCCTTGTACCTCAGAATGCCGAAAATTGTTGGCGTGGAACTGACTGGGAGTCTGAAGCCGTGGGTTGCTGCCAAAGATGTGATTCTTGAATTATTGAGACGGTATACCGTTAAAGGAGGCGTTGGAAAGATCTTCGAATACTATGGTGAAGGTGTAAAAACACTTTCTGTCCCGGAGCGCGCAACGATTACTAACATGGGTGCGGAACTTGGAGCTACTACATCTCTCTTCCCTTCGGACAATATCACACGAAAGTTTTTTAAACAGCAGAATCGAATCTCTGACTGGAGTGAACTACAGGCAGATTCCGATGCAGACTATGATGAAACGATTCATATTGAGCTTGATCTGTTAGAGCCGCTTATAGCAGCCCCATCTTCACCAGACAATGTTAAAAAAGTTGCAGATGTTGCAGGTACCAGTGTGCAGCAGGTAATTATTGGCTCCTGTACCAACTCAAGCTACAAAGATCTGATGGTTGCAGCACATGTGTTGAAGCGACACAAAATACATCCTGATCTGAGTCTTCACATCACACCCGGCTCAAAACAGGTGATTGAAACCATTGTTCGGGATGGCGGGTTTGCAGAGATGGTCGGTGCAGGTGCGCGAATTGGAGAACCGTGTTGCGATGGCTGCATTGGAATGGGCTCGGCACCGGCAACCGATACAGTATCGGTTCGCTCGTTTAATCGAAACTGGAAAGGCAGGAGCGGTACACCAGACGACAGAGTTTACCTGGCAAGTGTTGAGACCTGCATTGCAGCAGCCGTGCGTGGTGAGCTTACCGACCCAAGAGAACTTGGCACGTATCCGGAAGTACCACTACCCAAACGCTTTATTATCAATGACTCGATGCTAATTCCACCAAACAAGCAGCCAGAAACAGTAAAAATCGTCCGTGGGCCAAACATTAAGCCACTACCGGAAAAACAGCCACTTTCAGAAGAAGTGAGAGGAGAAGTGCTCATAAAACTTGCAGATAATATCAGCACTGATGCAATCATTCCGGCAGGAGCCAAAATACTGCCGCTTCGAAGTAATATACCAGCTATTAGCGAATATGTGTTCCACCAGGTAGACCCACTCTTTTCAAAGCGTGCAAGAGAAAAAAACGGTGGCTACATTGTTGGTGGTGAAAATTATGGACAGGGCTCAAGCAGGGAACATGCAGCACTTGCGCCCATGTATCTTGGGGTAAGTGCAATCATTGCAAAGAGCTTCGCACGCATACATCAAGCAAACCTCATCAACTTTGGCATACTTCCTCTTGAATTTGAAAATTCAGAAGACTACACCATGATTAAAGAGGGTACTGAAATAGTCATCTTAGACATAATAGAACAGCTCAAAGAGAGTGCAAACAAGATTAGAGCAGTAATCGACAACAGTAAAACCATTACACTTGTCCACAACTATTCACCACGACAAAAAAAGATATTGCTGTCAGGCGGACTATTGAACTACACAAAAACGAATGGTTGAGTGTTAATTTTTTGTGCCCCAAATCTAGACTGGTCCCATTACTTTGGTCTTCATTTTCATCATCTCGCTGTTTAACCGCTTTTCTGCCTTATAACAAGATACGCCACCGCCAATAATCCGATGATTGCGGATATCGCTTCAAATCCCGGCGTAAGCGTTTGCTTTTTCGATTTACTCATAGCAAGGTCACGATAGCGATAAGCAATGGCATAATCCGGATCCAATTCTATTGTTTTGTTGAAATCCTCTATCGCTCTT
>CAJHIR010000024.1 GCA_905067535.1 Candidatus Argoarchaeum ethanivorans | reverse complement strand
CACCCTTCTGCTTGGCTCCGCGGTTAAATTCCCTGGCTTTGATCCATGCTGTTTTGTGCCAGTAATCTGTATTTGTGAGTTACCCTACCCGTCTGGCACATAAATCATACCTCCACCCTTCATCTCGTAGATCGTCCCAACTGTGCCAACAATATCCTCTTCAACCATTGTTTCGCTCATGTTCAGCGTTTTGATCTCCTGCCCGCTCTTGACGATGACTTCCATTGTTGGCTCTCCCGGGTTCTTAACGATCGTTATATCCTGGTCAGGTGTGATCAGTTCTGGCAGGTGATATGAGGTTACAAGTGCAACAAGGAGCGCAACAGCAAATACCATTGCCACATCGAAGAGGTTTGCAACACCGCTCATTGGGTTCTCATCGTTCCGCCGCCTTCTGCCTATGCTGCTTCTTCCGCTATTTTCATTCTTCAGATACATCAGAATCACCACATATCATATCGCAAATATATTTCATGTCGTCCATGTCCTGATCGTACCACCTGCTTCGCACCATCGAGATCGCATACGATCCGCCGCCAACGAGAAGACCAAGAACAGTCGTCCCAAATGCAAGGATCATGTTGTTTGCAAGGAGTTCGACGTCTCCCTGTGCAAGTCCGGCAAGTGCAGGACCCATCGGAATCAGGGTTCCCATCAGCCCAAGCATCGGGCCAACCCTTGAAACAAGACCTGTACGTTCAAGCCGTTTTGTGATTACAGTGTCGTACTCATGCAGCAGCTTCTCAATCTCCACCTTCAGGATATCATCGATTGGCACCTTGCGAAGGTCGCTTACAAACATAAGTACAAATGCACTTCTGATCGAATTCTCAACCAGATCGAATGCATCATCCATGCGACCGCCTTTCGAGAGTTCTCTTGCTCTTCTGACACCTAAGAGGTCTCTCTTTTGCTTGAACCGCATGTAGTATTCATAGACAAACATCCCGATCTCAACGATCAGGTATCCGGTGAGAATCAGAAGAGCGAGTATCACCGGGTACAAAAGCATCGTTGATACGAGGTATATCGCTTTCTGAAGCACTATTGGTAGATTCAAAATATTTATTATCATTTCGTAGGTCTCCTGTATCTCCCCCGCTCTTTACGTATCCCGTGCACAAGCAGTCCAAGAAGGACAAGGACTGCAAGGATCATTGAATAACTGAAGTAGCCGCCGCCTCCACCACCGCTTTCAAGTTCTGCACCCATTTGATAGCCTTTTACTCTATGCTTCGCACCTTGTGACTCTGTTTCATTAACCATGGTCTGTGTGCTGGTAGTTGTGGTTGTCTCAACATCGTCTGCTCCAGCACCCACATGATAGTAATTCCAATAGCCGCCACCACCTACAAAGCCACCGGTACCACCTCCAGAGCCAGGTCCGCCATAATTCGTGCTGCCATCGCCATTACCTGAATTGTCATCATCATTATCCTCAGTACTGCTGCTGCCACCGCCGCCACACGGAACCCACACCTCTCTCATGTTGTTGTACTCATTGCGTTCCGGAATATCTCCGCTGCTGTCCGCTTTCACCATCACCCTTCCACATACCCCGGAGAGCGTCACAGTTGCGGATTCACCTGCATCCAGTGCGCCTACTGTGCATTCACCGCCCCGGGTCACCCCACGCGTGAGCACAACCCTGAAGCTCTCGTTCGTTCCGCCTGTGCCGATGTTCCTGATGGTTGCATGGACCGCGCCACCACTTGCAGATGCAACTGTGACCACGAGGTCTGGAAGTTCCCTCCTCCCGAATGCGTACAGCCGATTCCCGCCTATCGTGTAGACCCTGCCGTAAGCGATGTACGGAGATGAGCCGCCGTAGGGCGCGCTCCATAGTTCGTCGCCTGTGTATGCGTCGAGGCACTTCAGTCCGTTGTAGTTGAAGTTGTCCGCGTGAACCCCAACAAAGACTCTGGCGTCCCTCGAAACCGCAGGGGAGTTCGTCCATGAACCAACTTCTTCGCTGCCCCAGATCAATGATCCGTTCGTGGCATTGAAACAGTACACACCACTTTCGGCAAAGCCATCACATCCACCCACAACATAGATATACTTCTTATCCGAGTCTCTCGGCGCAAAGTATGCAGGTGTCGAGTCTGTGCGCTGTACCGGATAGTTCCATAAGATGCTTCCGTTGAATGCGTCAAGGCAGTTGAAGCCGCCAAATCCCTGTCCAAACTCGTAGGTGGATACGTAAACCACACCGTCCACGATAACCGGGGCGCTGAAGACATCATGCTTGAGTCTTGTGTTCCAGACCACGGTGCCGTCCATGGTCATGCAGTAAAGATCACCGCCCCGTCCGTAATATATCCTGCCATACTTCGGGGTCGGGGTTCCGAGATGTTTTAGGGATGGCAGATACGTCGAGGTGTTCCAGAGTTCCTCCCCGGCCCCCACATCCAGACAGAAGAGGTTTCCTTCTTTTGATTCGGGACATGTCATGGAAGTGTCCGGATGCAAAGACCTGTCAAACGACGTGACATAGACCCTCCCACTGCTGACCGAGGGACCTGCGTTACAGTTTGCGCAACAATCAGAGAACGGGTAGTCCCAGAGAATTGCTCCGGTCTTGCCATCGATCCGATAAACATGCATTCCCGATGCGATGAAGATACTGCCGTTGTGGTACGCGGGGGATGCCCATGAACCGTACTCGGCAGGCGCAATCTCGGTTGCCCAGAGCATCTCCCCGTTTGTGGCGTTCATCGCAACCATGTAAGTGTAATCGCTTGACGATACTCCATCGGTTCCTGTGCAATAGACAAAGACGGTATCATCTGCAACAACGATCGATGTTGCACCTCCGGCAAATATGTCTTCGCTCACCCATGCAAGATGTGGATCATCAGGTGTATCCCAGTCAAAGTACCGTGCATTCCCGCCGATTCCTCCGCTTGCAGCATCGCCATTTAAGACTATGACTGTGTTTGAGATGTACACGCTCTCAAGGACGTACCACCGTGCCGTAATCCTGATCAGATACTCGCCATCGGTGTGGTTTGTTGTGTCCCACAGATAGACCCCATTATAAGTTACAGCGTGTGTTAAATTGGTCGTGTTGCTCGCATCAGTAGTATTAGTGGTATTACCCCCCCCGATCAGATTTTCTGTTAGATTTGCAGTCAGGTTCGGGTCGCACGTCAGGTTCGACGCAATTACGGTCCACGTAGTCCCGTAGTTCGAGCTGTAGAACAGGTCGATTGTCAGATTCTTATCGTGGAGTGCCTTCCATTTGATCGGATGGATTCCGCCACAGATCTCGCCGCCTCTCGGAGATACGAGTTCCAGTTGAATCTCGTTTGCGACAAACGCTTCTCCTGTGAGGTTGTTGTTGCTCTCGTTTGTCTCGTTCACATCGTTATCCGGATCCACGATTGCAGTCAGGTTGTACCATCCCGGAAAGTCGGGCTGCCACCAGATTGTCAGGTTTCCGTTGTTGTAGGTGTCGAGTTCTGTCGCATTGATAATCACCGGGTTGGTTAGATTGGTGGCGTTTCCAGTCTCGTTAATGATCGTGATCGTACCGCCGGGCATGTCTCGTGCGTACGCTATGAGACTCGCATTAAACTCTTCTGCAGTTCCGGTAACAGGTATGGTTATCCTGTTCATCTTGTTCAGATACACGATATCCGGAAGTATCCTAATCGGGACGAGATCGGTCAGCGTCACGTTTATAATGCTGCTTAAGTTGTTATTACTTTCGTTCGTCTCTAAGATATCACCATCCGAATCGATGACCGCTGTTACGGTGTGATTCCCAAGACTCGTCGGCTTGTACGTAAGATTCACGCTCGTCTGCCCGTAGCAGGTGATATTTGTGGCATTCGCAACCACGGTGCCGTTCTCCACAAGCGAGATATTGAACCCCTCGGCAGTGCCGTTCATAGTAACTGTAATATTGTTTCTGGCGCGTATGAATGCAACGTCCGAGGTTAGAGCGATGGGCACCAGATCAGGTAATATAACCTTGCAAACGAGTGTGGCTGTATTGTTTATCTCACACACCTCTCTCACCTCGCTGTCGGAGTCTGCGATCATCGAAATTGTGTGATTGCCTGTTCTGTTCGGTCTCCACTCATAAGAGAGATTGGTACTACCCCTTATGCCTCCAATCCTTCTTCTGTCCACCTCCATGCCATCTGCAACGAATGAGACATTGAAATGCTCATCAGTTATTCCAGAGACACTTGCGTTGATGAGGTTCGTTACGTTCACATAGATCAAGTCAGGAAGCACCACATCCGCGATCGCAAGGTCGGGGAGATTTACGTAGACCACTCTCGTCAGGTTGTTGTTATTTTCATACCTCTCATCTACCCTGCCATCCGAATCAACAAAGACGGTTATATTGACGAATCCATTCTTCGACGGCGCCCATTCAATCGAGAACGGGATATTAAGTATTTCAGGGTCTTGCCATATCGATCGGACTTCTGTTACGGCTGCGGAGACACCGTCTTCGAGGAGGGATACATTGAACATCCCGCCGTTGCACCGCAGTGTCCCGTGCACGGTGCAGCTTGTATTGACGTAAACAGTCTCAGGAAGATCGATTTTGCCGGTTGGGGTGACATCGGGAAGCGGATACGACTCGATATCTGTGATCATCGGGGGATATGGCGATGCAGCAAGCGCAGGGATCACCTTTGCGGTGGTGTACCGTGGGAAGAACGAGATGTTTGCGGTGTAGTTGAACGATCCGTCCGGCTGCTGCAGGCTCATCAGATAATCGATCGGCGTTGCGCTATCGTTGATGCTCGTGTTTCTCCATTTGGATGGATTCTCACCGATGGCAACAATCGCATGCACCGCATACGCGGTTGTGATCGCATTCGAGAGGTTGCCATCGTAACCGATATTTCTGCGAAGGAACTTTGAGGCATTCGGGATGACACCTGAATCCAAGGGTTCGCCTGCCGCAACAAGTGCCTGGATTATGAATGCGGTCGTCCTCAAATCGCTTATGATCTCTACGGTTGCGTTTTCGCTAGTGGCATTACCATCTGTTGTGTTTCCGTCCGTCGTGTTCCCTTCGGTAACATTCCGGGCAGGTTCTTCGATGATCTTGCTCCAGCCACCATCCCCGTTCTGATGGGATATGATGTAACCTCGTGACTTGCCGACCCTCTCTGCGGCGCTACTATCACCACACGCGGTGAGTGCAAGGATGCCGAGCGCATCATCTGCAACAGAGGCAGGATCGTCGAACTGGACGCCGTCGTGGTACGATTTCACCATCGTTAAGTAGTTCACGTTCCCGAAGTTCGTTGGGTCGGCATCCCCGAGCGTGCTTATGGCAAGTAACGTGCGTGCACAGTCCTCAAAGGTTGCGAGCACGAAATCGTTGTACGGAAGCGAGGGATAACTCGATAGATAGCCTGCAGGCGTTCTACCGTATTTGGTCCTGACATCAGGGTTTTCCCAGCCAGCAGAGAACGCAAGCATCGCCCATGCAGTGGTGGAGAATCCTCCGATGCTGCCACTCCCCGGGGTCTGTTTGTCCCGCAGGAACCGGAGCGCATCTGTTAGGTTATCCAAACAGTTGTATGGCAGTTCTGATGCGTCCGCAAAGAGAGATCTGCGCGTATCGAGTGACACTATCGAGTCATTGATGGATGCACCGATTGATATGTTGTAGAGACCTGTCTCGTCCGGATTCCAGTTGAATCTGATGGTATTCTGCGATGTCCTGATCAGCTTGATCTCTCTTGATTCGACCACCTCACTGTTGATCGTGAGATTTACTGTGATATCTGTTATCCTCTGCGAATCCTGATTAACTACCGCAATGATCGTGTTGTTCTGCCTGGTGTATATCCGATCTGGCAGTGAGATCGACTTGACGTTTAAGGCATACTCCTCGGCATAAGGCTTGCGGAGGGGGTGATAATCGCTTGCGTTATCGCTGATGTTGTATGGTATGTCCCAGATTCCGTCACAATCGAGATCCTCATCGATCCAACCATCCCAGTAGTTCCCTGTGTAATTCACAAAGGTTGTGTTGTTGTATATGTAACTGCTCGGAACTGTTGCGTTCCAGTGATTTTTATGCCCGGTATCTATTGCAAACGCGTTTTCAGAGCTATTCCAGGCTTCTGTAAAGAATAGATTGTTGGCACAGACTGTGTTGTTGTCTCCCTGCAATTTAACCGTGTACTGGCAGTTGGAAACCGTGTTTCTGCAAATCGTGTTGTTGTCTGATGCGATCAAGATGCCTGCCGTTGCCATACGTACCGCCCAATCAGCAGGAGACCGGCTGCCAGATATGAGGTTATCTGCTATCAGGCAGTCTGTCGAACCCTCGATTCTTATGAGGAAACTGCAATCAGACCATGAAGCGTGCGTCAGCACAAGATTCGTGAGTGAGATATTCTCGGACTCCCGGATGTTGATTGCCCGCCATCCCTGTGGAAATATACTTCCGCCATACGATGAATCAACCATCACTGCAAATCCATCGAGTTCAATATCGCTTGAGTTGACTATCTCTATTAGATTGGGTTTGGAGGGGCTGGAGGGGCCGCCATGGACTATGATTCTTGTGTCTTCGCCACTGCCAAGTATCTTCAGGTGATGTCTGTTTGTTATGGTCAATCTACTTTCGTAGTCCCCATAATCGATGTGAATCACAGTATATTCCGTGCTGTTATCCACCGCCATCTGGACAGTCGGATAATCATACGGCACCTTGATGATCATCGTCTCCGCCACTACCACATCTCTCGATACCTCGTTATTGTGCTCATCCCGCTCATCAACCAGATCATCGGGATCGGTTCTGATGCCGATTATGTGGTCTCCGGAATCTTTTGGTGCCCACTCGAACGTGACCGTCGTATCTTCCATCGAGTCCAGCGGCGGTAGTGTCCGGATATCGATCACTCTGCCATCCTCCACAAGCGCCACATCAAAGTCATCCGAAACGGGCGCGCCTCTGTTCACTATCGTCGCCGCAACCGTGGTCATGAATTTCGCGTGCGGATCAGAGCCGATTGTCATTTCACCAGTTATCGAGAGATCAGGAAGTAGTACAAAGGAGAGTTCAGGAAGTTCTTCATCCTCGCGGCTCCAGATGATAATATCCCCATTTTTCAGGCGTTGATCCTGTGTCGCATTCGTCCAGCCACCCGGTTCATCATAGAGATGCGCCACAGGACATTCTATCCCATCGACCCGGGTCACGTTGTTTCCGGCGGATTCGAAGATCTGGTTCGATAGCTCGCACGCAATCGCTGTGGCATTGAAGACTGTGGCTACTGACTCGTTCTTCATAAAGACCGGCTGGTAATGGATCAGTCCGTCCGGATCGAGCATCAATACAATAACATCTACGGAGATGAAAGTGATATTGTATTGTAAACTCCATCGATCCGTATCGTTCAGTTGGTATTCGGAGATATTTACAGTGTCTGCGTCCGTATTTCTGGCATTGAATTGTAACACATCTCCTGCGTGGATATCTGATCCATCAAGAACGAGTTTGTAGAAGTTATATCCAAAACAAGTGTCTGCATCCCAGTTCTTGCTTGTGTTTAGATTCGTTACCGTAAGTGTGAAGTTGTTACACGCAATTCCATTTTCATAAGACGCCTGCCCCATGACAATGAATGGCGCTGATGGCTGCGCTGCTGCCGCGAGTGTGATACCAGACATGCACAGTAGAAGGAGCAGCAACACCAGGGATATTCTTCTCATTCTTTGCGTTCACATCACATCTTTTGACCAAATTATTTTGATACAGAACAAATGTACTTTATATCAATAAACGTTTCGGTTTTGTTTGCGTAGAATCGGGTCAGATCGATACACCACCAAAAGATGAAACAGCAGGTACTTCTGCTCAGTTGCCGAGCTGCGGCAGTAGAAGCAAGAAGTACCGATGCTGCGACTTATGTGATCCTGATTGCTCCCGACGCTGCCTGCAGGATTATCAGCGCGTCAAGTGATGTGACTTTGCCGTCGTTATTGACATCCATCCCTGGGTTGTATTCGCGACTGCCGACTGCAATTGAGAGCGCGATTACAGCGTCTGCGGTCGTGTATGTCGGTGTGTACTCCACGAGTGGCAGCAGGTCATACAAATATGGTTTGTCGCCGATCCCGTTTTGATCTGTATCGTTTCCAGCGTAGTCGCTCCAGTAGTTCCCGCCGAGGTACGGTCCGTCCATGAGGTTCGTTCCATGGGTCTTCGTGGTGTTGTAGGTGTTCTCGCTACCCATCTCTGCATAACCCAAAAATCTGTTGTTGTATATCAGATTGTCAGAACCTTTCAGAGAGGAGCATCCTGCAAATGTATTCTCTCTTATGGTGTTATATGATGCCGGTTTATCAGCCCAAGAAAACATATCGCCGCCAAGTCTCCAACCATTTCCTGTGTCTGAGCCGAATGCATTGCCTGTAATAAGGTTGTGGTCACCCCATACCCCCATCACGAGCAAGACGACGGGGCCAATCGTATTGTTATCGATCAGATTATACGAACAATCCTCGACCTGGATGCCGCCTGCCGTGTGATGGATATGGTTGTCCCTTATGATATTATAGTCAGAGCAGAGTCTGACACCGACACCAGGATAGTTATCATACGTGCCGGATACATTAGCTCTCAGGTCGAATCCCTGAACCGTGCACCCTTCTCCAAGCACTGTGACCTGATCTCCATCGGACGGAAGATATACGAAGCCTTTCGTTACATCATTCCATATCACAACATCCCCTTCTGCAATGAGCCAGATACCATCTCTATTGATGTTGACATGCTCATGATAGACGTTGTCCGTATCGTTCTTCGGGGATACGATGATCGTGATTCCTGATGATGATGCATTGATCGCGGTCTGTATCGTTGGATAATCCGCAGGCACTCGTATCGTTTCTGACGAATTAACCTGCACCGTTTCTCCAAGCTCGTTGTTCGTCTCATCCGATTCAGATATTCTCCCGCCTGAATCTGCGACAACCTTCAAAGTGGACATTCCTACTGATATTGGTGTCCATTCAAATGCTACGCATGTACCTGCAGCGCATATCTCGGGTGGCAGTACATTACTGACCGTATCGACAACGACGCCATTCACCTCAAGCGTCAGATCGAATGTACCTGCATCGACCGTTCCGACATTCGCAACCGTTGCATAGATCAACGTATCTCTACCACGGTAGATGTGATCCGGTCTATCGATCGCGGTCACTGTGAGGTCAGGTCCTGCTGCGGGCTCAAGCGTGATATCCTCTACAAAGCCGCCTGTTGTCATTTCATCCGATGTCATCGTGTGCGTAACGGTCTTTGACTGTGAGAATCCCTGCGCATCAAACCGCAGAATACTCCCTGCACTCACGCAATCACTGGACAGCATGAGCAGGTAGTATTTCGATTCTGATGAGTTCCGGACATCCCAACCCTCGCTCGTGTTCAGATTCGTTACCTGAAGATACGACCCGTTGCACGGGTTGCCACAGAAGTCATACACGTGCCCGGTGATCACAAACGGTGTCGGCTCTGCCATCGCTGGCATTGTAATGCAGATCAATGCGGCAAGCATCACGCCCATCATTATCTTCTTATTCATCCCATACCTCCTTTTCTCTTCATCACTTCATGGATTTAAACCGTGTAGAGGACGTTTTTTCCATTTCCATGTTTTTACCTCTTTCAATAAAAAAACCAAAAAGAGAGGAATCTGATTCCTCTCTCACTTATTGCTTTTCACGTTCCTTTCGCTATCACCCTGACCGTATCGCTTCCCTCGAATCTTATTCCATCTGTCAGTTCTCCGGTCACGCTTAACCTGACCGCATTGCCAGCAGGCACGCCAACAAGATCCGCTCTATCGAACTTGACAACAAGCGTTCCGCTGTCAGAAGCTGCGATTGTCCCGCTGAGTGCAGGTGCATCCTCGCATTTGACCGTGCTCACGTCAATATCTGCACCATCGTAGCCTTCGAGCAGTGTGATGAACGCTGTGAAGACTCCGCTGGCATCCAGGTTCAGTATCTCTGGTTCGATCCGCACGCCTGCCGGTATCTCACTACCGCCGAACGCATAGACCCTGCCGCAACCGATCGTAAACACTGTTCCATCAGCAATCGCTGGTGATGCTCCACCCTCTGGGTAGCTCCATATTACATCGCCTGTGAACGCATCGAGAGCGTAGGTTCCTGCATAGTCAAACCATCCTCCTTCAGTTCCCACGAAGACCTTGCCATCTGCAACCGCAACCGAGCATGTCCAGGCGCCAATCTCATCGGCTGTATCTGTACTCCAGATCAAATTGCCGGTTGTCGCATTGAAGCAGTAGGTCTTCCTGTCGCTAAATCCCTTGGTACCTCCGGTAACGTACACGTTTCCATAAGCAACCGCTGGTGTCGAGTCCGACCGCTGGATCGTCTTCTGCCACAGGATTGAACCGTTCGTCGCATCCATCGCATAGATATCACCATCGCCGTAGAAGTCATAGATGGTGACATAAACAGTGCCGTCTACGACAGTTGGAGAGCCGCAGGTGTCAAGCGGAGTGGTCTGGTGCCAGATCTCATCTCCAGTATCGGCATCGATACAGTACACGTTACCGCCGATGTATATCCATGTGGTGAGATAGAACTTCCCGTCCTCATAAGCTGGCACGCCCTGTGCGTATCCTGTTCCCCACGAGCCTGTCTGCTCTTCTGTGAATGTCCACAGCAGCTTGCCTGTCTCTTCATCGAGGCAGTAGAAATGACCTGCCTGCCAGTCGTTGACGATAACCTTTCCATCAGCAACAACAGGACCGCCGTTAACCGAGGGTTCTCCAGTTGGATTCTCAAAAACCCATATCTGCTCGCCGGTTGCTGCGTCATAGCATCCTGTCTCTATATCAGTAGAGGTGAATACTCTGCCGTTATGATATGCCGGTGATGACCACGAACCCCATGCTGGTGCGGGAATACCGACGTTCCAGAGAATCGCGCCAGTGGTCTCATCGAAGCAGTACAATGCACCGTCTCCACCGGTCAGACCGCCGTAGGCAAAGACCTTGCCATCTGCAACCACTGTTGATGTGCCACCGATCGCAGATATGTCATCGCTGATCCAGAGTGTCTCGTTCGTATCAGGTGCGCCGGATGATGAGAATCCTGAATGTACCTCGTCATAGTGGAACTGCGGCCAGTCTGTCCGCTTGATAATAACTGAGGTTCTTGACAGATCGTTATTAATCTCATCGGATTCTTCAACCTCGTTGTTCGCATCCGCAGTAGCAGAAAGCGCATGTTCACCTACAACGGCTGGCGTCCAGATGTATTCAAGTTCGGCAGTCTCGCCAACAGCAAGCAATGAAACAGTCTGCTCACCCATCGGCGTTCCGTCTATCGAAAGCGAGACACTGAACAAGCCTGCATCAGCACGACCGATATTCTTCAACCCAACGCTGAGCACGTTCTCCTCGTTTGCATATCCGGGGGTCTTCAATGAAATCTTCGTGATGGTGAGGTCTGGTGTTGTGGTAAGTGCCAGGTCTTCCCCGAACCCGCCGCTGTTCATATCGTTAGCGGTTACGGTGTGGCTCGTTTCGTTGGAATTGATGCCATCGGTTGTGGTGATCCTGATCGTATCGCCCACGCTCACACGCCTTGAGTCGGTCAATGCACAGTAGCAGTTCGAACCTGTTGCAGTCTTCACAGTGAACTCTTCGGATGTTCCCTGATTCGTTACCGTCACGGTCAGGTTCGATGCGGCATCGCCGTTGTCGTAGTTAACCATACCAGAGATCAGGAATGGCGTTGATGCTCTCTCTACCGTCACCATGACCATCATCACATTGTTCGTCTTATCGAACTCATCGATTACGGTCTCAGTGTCCGCGGTTACGGTCAGGTTGAATGTTCTTGTTGATGTCGGCGTCCATGTGAAGTCTACGCTCGTCTCTTCGCCTATGTTGAGTGCGTCCACAGTCTTCGTGCCGATGAGTTCTTCACCAAGCTTCAGCGAGACGTTGAATGAGCTTGCGTTCCCGCCCCCATCGTTTCTGATCGTTGCTGTGAGCGTATTCGACTGGTCGAGGTGCAGTATGGTCGGTGAAAGTGATGTCGGGATGAGGTCCGGTTTTGTTGTGGGGTACTGATAATGGAAGCCGTAAATTTGCCCATGACTTGCTCCTGATATCAGATACCATGTTCCGTCTTTGTAGAACACATCAGGTGTTACATCCTGCTGGCCAATATCTGGTAATCCAGATACTATCGCGGGGGCTGACTCCCATGCTGAACCTGTCCACGTGTAACCTCTAAATGTCCCATCACCTTCTCCTGCTATTAAATACCATGTCCCATCTTTGTAAAATACTGTGGATGTCCAATGGTATGCAATATCTAATCCTGACACGATGTCACTGTCCGACTCCCACGTTGAACCTGTCCACGTGTAACCGATAAATGCGTATTGAAAGTCGTCAATATATTTGGAGCGTACTAAATACCAGGTTCCGTCTTTGTTAAACACCGTAGGATCTGCGTGAGATATACAACAGCTAGGCAATCCAGATATTATTGCAGGATCAGATTGCCATTCGCGACCTGTCCAGTTCCAACCGTGATATTGCGGATAATGGTAAGCGATTAAATACCACGTTCCGTTCATGTAAAATACTTCAGGAAATGTGTCGTGACCGGTAACATCTGTTGGTAATCCTGATACTATGCCACTATCTGATATCCATTGTGAGCGATGCGAATGCCAACAGAAACCGTGAAATAGCCCATAACCTTCTCCTGATATTAAGTACCATGTTCCGTCCATGTTAAATACTGTAGGTGCTAAACGCCCACTATAAATGTCTAATCCCGCTACGACGTCGCTGTCCGATACCCAACCGCCATCTTGTGCCATTGCTGGCGTTACCATCGCACTTAGCAGCGCAATGATACACACGAGATATATCGCTCGCATCTCACGCACCTCCCGACCGAAGCGCAAGCTGCACATCTCCTATCATCATGTCATCCGGCGCCGCAACAGGCGCACTATCAGCGGTTCTTCCGATATTGACCTCATCCTTCTGGAACTGAGACC
>CAJHIR010000023.1 GCA_905067535.1 Candidatus Argoarchaeum ethanivorans | reverse complement strand
CCCACAAAAATCCGCATTGCGACGTTGGCATCACATTTCTCGCATCGGCAGTTGCCCGACCACTCGGCTTCATCGTAACCATCCTCCTGGAGCGGCACCCTAACGCTGGCGACTTATGACCCTGCCGGACGACCTCCACCCCATACAGAATCGCAATACTCGCCGCAGCAATCACCATTCCAGAGAGCGATAATAACGTGGGGTAAAAGCATTTATGAACACAAGGATCGTTAAAAGAATAGAGGTGATAAGATGTTTGAGATATCCGATAATTTGATAAAGATGGAATTGAAAGTGATTTCAAGCACAGGGTTTTATAAGACCGAAGAGGAGTTTATCAAAGAAGCGATTAACACGCTTCTGGCTGCAAGAAAGGATTTAAGAATAACGATTGCTTGCGAACTGTATAAAAGAGACGAGATATCATTGGGGCGAGCTTGTGAAATCGCATCCCTGGATATTGAGGAGATGAAAGAGGTTTTATACAAACGTGGGATCAAGCGACGCGTGAACGTGAGTTTGGAGGAGATGGAAAACATGGCGGAGAAGGCGGTTGAACTTGCGAGACGGTAGATAAAGATGACCTTAACCATAATCTGTGACACAGACTTTTTAAGTTCCTTCTTAAAAATTGAGCGATTGGGGTTGGTGAGAGATCTGTTCATTCCAGTGGCTGTTCTCAGTGAAGTTGCTAAAACCAACTTAATTACTGCTTTGCTGGATAAAGAGTGGGTAAAAGTGAAAAATGTTAGTGATGCTGATTTTAAAGGTATGAAAAAGAATGAAGAATTTACAAATCTTGGTTCTGGCGAAAAAGAGTGTTTTGCTTTGTGTAAGCGTTTTAAAAATTCGGTTCTGCTCATAAGCGATAATAAAGCGAGGAGGATAGCAAACAAGAATGAAATAGTCACGTTGAACATTTCCGCGTTTTTGTTTTCGTGTAAAGAGATGGGGATTCTGGAGAGTAATGACATCGCCAACATTATACATGATTTAAGAGAGAAGGATTACTATGAGTTCAGTGAGGCGGAGAGAGCGGGGCTTACATGCTAAAAACGTGTCTGGTATATGATCCGGTGTAATCATGCAGCCATCCAAAAAATTCGCATTCGACGTCGGCATAACATTCATTGCATCAGTAGTCGCCATGCCACTTGGCTTCATCGTAACCATCCTCCTGGAGCGGCATCCTGGCGCTGGCGATCTGGGATTGTACCGGATGACCACCACGCTCTACGGAATCGCAATGCTTATTGCTGCTATTGGGATTCCTGCGGCGATGATCAAGTATGTGGCTGAGTTTTGATTATTTTACACAACCTCAAAACATTTAAATACAGACCGAATCTAAACGTAAAATATGGGAACAATCACGGTAAACGTTAAAGACGAAGTGGAAAAAGAATTCAGAGCGGTTGCTGTTATCATTCATGGAGGTAGAAAGGGATATTTGGAGAAAGCAGTAACCGAATCAATGCAAAAATGGATAAACGAAAAGAAACAGGAAAAGATAGCAGAAATGGAGCTAAAACTATTGGAGAAGGGATTTAACTTCGGAAAAAAATTGTATGGGACAAGAGAAGAATTACATGATCGGTGAGATCTCTCTGATCGATACAAATATGTTGGCGTATGCGTATGATGAAAGTGAAGGAGAGAAGCATGAAATATGTAAGCGTTTGATCGATGGATGCTGGAGATTGAGGGAGAAGTATGGCATCTCGATACAGAATTTATCAGAGTTTTATGTCATCATCACAAAGAAGATCGAAAATCCTGTACCCAAAGAAACGGCAAAAGAAATTATAGGGGATATTATCGAGTTTCAAAACTGGATAGTTATAGATTACGATGCACGTACCATTCTTTCAGCGATTGAAATAAATATGGCGTATGGGGTGCATTATTGGGATGCTTTGATTGCAGCAACGATGAGGGAACATAACATATTTAGCATATTCACTGAAGACAGCGATTTCAAGAATATTCCCTGGCTAAAGGTTGTAAATCCTTTTGAATCTATGTTGGAGTAACATGCAACCCCACAAAAAATTCGCGTTCGACGTCGGCATAACATTCCTCGCATCGGCAGTTGCCCTGCCACTCGGCTTCATCATCACCATTCTCATGGGGCGGTATCTTGGCGCAGGCGATCTGGGATTGTACCGGATGACCACCACGATTTACGGAATCGCAATGCTTGTTGCTGCTATCGGCATCCCGGCAGCGATGATCAAGTATGTGGCTGAGTTCAAGGATGATAGAACCAAATTTAACCGGATCGTATCCTCCGGCGTTATCACATCCTTATTCCTGGGCATTGGGTTTGTTGCATTGTTCTACTTTGCATCCGGGATATTTGCTGGAATATTCAACATGCCGGGATTGCCAGGGTTATTGAAACTATTGTCTCCTGTTTTTCCCTTTGCTCTGGTCGGCGGTGCTCTGCTTGGAATGTTAAACGGGCTCAGGGAGATGAAGACGTATGCTGCAGCAACAATTATTCAGAGTGTTTTGATGGTAATAATTACGGTGGTGTTGATCTATCGCGGGTTTGGTGTTGCTGGTGCTATGGCTGGTGTTGTATTGTCTTCTGTTGGCTCATGCGCTTTTTTAATATGGGTTTGCAGAAGACATTTCGATATCACACTCGAAGGATACCGACAAACAACAAAAAAATTGCTGGGGTTTGGTGCGCAGATAGTCGGGGCGAATGCGATAAACATGATAAATTATCAGGCGGATATCGTTTTGATAGGCTATTTCCTGACAGCTACCGACGTTGGATACTATGCTGTGGCGGTGGGCTTGAGCAAATTCTTCTGGATAATTCCCAGTGCAATTCAAACGATAACATATCCTGCAACTTCTGAATACTGGGCTAATAATAATCATTCAGCGCTGCAAACGATGGTAGACAAGAGCATGAAATATACTGCCTGTGTTTTGCTGCCGATTGGATTAGGGGTTGGATTTTTTGCGAGGGAGATTATTACACTTATGTTTGAGGGGGGGTTTGTTTATGCTGTTTTGCCGTTGCAGATATTGATTGTTGGGACTGTGATTTTTGGAATATTCAAATCAATAGGCGGGTCTCTAATTAGTATAGGGCGAGCTGATTTGAGTCTTAAAATCACAGCTATGGGTGCACTTGTGAATGTACTATCGAATTTATTGCTTATACCACTGCTCGGGATTTCCGGGGCAGCAATGGCAACAACATTATCTTTCTTATTAATGGCATTTTTGTCATTATATTTAATTCATAAATTGCTTCAAGTAAGAATCGATACAAAATGGTGTGTCAAAAGTTTAATTATACTTTTTGTAATGATATTCGCCTTCATGGTAGGCTCAGAATTGATACATCAATATATTTTGAGTTCAATATTGCTATGTATTTATGGGATATTAACAATAAAATTTTTACTCACAAAAGACGATAAAAAGTATTTTAAATCAATATTCCCCTCACATCTTTTTTTTAAAACATAATCCAAAAAGATCCAAGCAGTCATCAGGACAACTTGAATCTACTTCAAAGTCCTCAACTGAAAAATTAGTCAAGAAATCCCCCTGTTCGGACATATTTTGGCTTGTTTTTGAACTTATGAATCGCTTACCTGCTTCTTTTAATCGAACAAAAAAAGCAGAAGGTAAAATTGTTTTCATCAATCGATAAAGTGGAGATATAATATATACTTTTAAAGGATCTTGTTTTACTCTTGCACGCTCAACAGATAGAGCATTCTCTGAAGCAGATAAACCATAAACCTTAACATCTCCAAAAACTTTGTTGAGTAAATTTTTAAATTCTTTACGATTGTATTCCTTTTTGTGCTCTGGATTCCAAGGCTTTTGGAAAGGTAAAAGTCTCAACTTCTTGTTTGGTGTCGAACAAATAAATATCCCGTCGGCTTTTAAAATTCTTTTAATCTCTGTGAGATAAGTTAAAACAAATTTTGGCTCGATGTGCTCTATAACTTGAAAAGATATAGCAACATCAAATTGATTGTTTTTAAAAGGAAGCTTGGTAGCATCTGCCGTCACAAAGATGAGGTTCTCTTTTGAATACTCTCTTTGACAATAAGAACTGTTTATTTTTGACATATCAATTGCTACAAAGTCAGATGCAAAATTCGATACATAATCTGCACCATATCCGGCACCATGGCCAATTTCCAATACGCTTTTATTTATTACAAATCTTTCAGCAAATTTATAAGCTGCAAATTGTTTCAGATAGAGTATATACTCTTCTACCGATTCCCATCCTTCTTTTGGCATCGTTTCCTTCGACTCTGTTAATATTTCCATTTTTCTACACCCATCAAGCCTCTTATTATTTCAACTAATCTCTCTTCTCTTTTTTCTAACGAAAACATATTCTTAATCCTTTCCCTTGCTTCTTTCCCTTTATCTAAATCCAATGCATCTTTTATCGCTTCTGCAGTTGCTTCTGGATCACCATAAGGAACATAGAATCCAGTATCTCCCACTACTTCTGGTAATGCTGCATTATTGATAACTACCGGGACACATTCGCAGCACATCGATTCTGCAAGAGCCATACCGAATGATTCGTAAAGTGAAAGCTGGCAGTAAACCTTTGCTTTTTGGTACCATTCCATTAACTTATCATCAGAAACAAATCCTGTAAATTCGACATTCTGTGGGGCTATTGACTTTAAATATTCTATTGAATCATCTAACCAACCACCTATGACCACAAAATGCACATGTGGTAGGTATCTTGCAGATTTAACAAAACTCTCCATGCCCTTCCTCTTAACAGTATCCTTGTTTATCCAACTTGCTGTAATCACGATATCACCTCCGCCACTATCCTTTTTATCTCTCTCTCTCTCTCTCTCAACAATTGAAAAGGTCTTTGCACGCTCTCTTACTGCTCCACGCATATCTTCTGAATCTAAAGCATTAGAAATCGCCTTAATAGTTCCATCCACATCCCCATAATCGACGTTAAAACCTATGTTACTAACAATCTCTGGTAGAGCGCCTCTGTTGCTTATCACAGGAATACATCCGCAACTCATTGCCTCAACAAGACTCATGCCAAATGATTCCCTGTATGAAAGTTGACAATATACTTTTGCTTTTTGATACAACTTTATTAATTCTTCATTTGAAATGAACCCAGGAAACTCTACATTTGGCGATGCCATTGCTTTAAGATGTTCAATTGAACCGTTAAGATGTTCCCCAACAACTATAAACTTTATCGTGGGTAAATATTTAGCTGCTTTTATGAATGTTTCAAGACCTTTTATTTTTGTAGTATCCTCTGAAATAGAGTGAACAACAGTTATAACGATGTCTCCCCTCTCGCCGCTTGCTGGTTTGAATTTATCGCAATCAAGGCCGTTGTAGACGAGTTCAACATTATTAGAATTTCTATATTTTAAAATCTCTTTCTTATTGAATTCAGAAACTGCAAGCACTCTATCAGCATTTTCCAACACAAATTTCACTTTGCGAGCAGATTTTAGATTTAACATTGCGCCATATCCAATCTCTGGAACTTTTGCCACTTCATACCCACCAACAACCACAATTGATTTCTTCCTGAATATTTTCGATAATCGAACTGCCCAAAAGGCATGAGTACCGGCAAACCATGAAAATGTTAGGTCTGCCCATAGAACTCCTATAAGCATCTCTAATAAATGTATTAGAAGTTTTTTCTTTCCACCTGTAAACTCTAAAACCTTTACTTCAAAATGTTTTTTAAATACGTCCAAATCAGTTTTGAGAAATGTGAAAATATGTTGATCCGTGACATATAAAATTTTTATTTTTTTGCCCATTTCTCCCTCACCAAATTCATTATTAGACCTATAAATTGTAACGGAATTGTTTTGTATTTTCTCATCTTAATGGATTTTATTACTTGACTGAATGATTGCAAATATAATGGACTCAAAGTATTATTCTCATCTATCTGGCACTTTAACATCAATTTACGCATATCCTCATTTTTGTCTTTTTTTGTAATTGTAGAAATACCTCTTCCAATCTCAGAAGCGAAATGCGCATCGCTTCCCGCAATTGTAGGTTTGTCATATCTTTTAGCTAATTTCATCGATTTTTCATTTTCTACTTTACTTGATCTGGCATTAAAACCTTCAATAACATCAACTTTTCTCACGATTTCGTCATTCAATTTATGCCCTCTGTATGGATGAGGTAAAACAACAATTCCCCCTTGGTCTTTTATCTCTTCAACCACTTCCATGCTATTCCTCGATCTTATTTCTTCACTTAAAAATAAGCCGATAATATCGCCAACCTCCGTGCTTATTTCACTTCCAACAATCACCAAAAAGTCTTGATCTTTATTAATTTTCTCAGCTTCCAAACCCCCTTTGATTGTATTGTGGTCTGTTATTGCTATGCCGTCCAAACCTCGCTTTTTGGCTACTTTGATTATCTTCTTCGGCTCTAAAATCGAGTCAAAAGAATATTTTGAGTGAATATGAAAATCAAAAATCATGAAATCACCTCCGGCTTTCCATGTGGATATTTGAGATTTCTATTCTTTATACGAGAGATTACCGTAAGAGATGCCCCATAAACTTGAAACAAATTAGGTTTTATATCACTCAGCCAAATGTTGTTCTTTGTATTCTTATCGAAGAAATCAATAATGAAAGACTTAGCAGAACTCGGTTTCGCTAACAAATGTAAGAAATCATCCGGAAATAACCATCTAAACTTTATCTCAGTCTTGTATTCAAAAACTGGCTCTACGTCTCCATCCATAGCCATTTTAACTGCAAGATATGGAAAATCCACACCCGAAACTATTGCTAAATCCAGAGAACCCCAAAATTTCGGATTGATCTCCATCAGTTTAAATTCGCCATCTCTAAAATCTTTCTTGAATTCTACCATTGCTACACCGTGCCAATTCAACGATTCCAACAATTTTAATCCCAATGCTTTTAATTCCGGATCGTAAATGCTCTCTGCTACCGTACTCGAACCACCTGTTATAGGATACTCTCTAACTCTTTTATGCATGAATATTGCTCTTACTTTCCCTTTATTGAACAAAGCGAAAAAACCATATCCGTTCCCGGGAATGTATTCTTGCACTATGGACTCCTCGGTTTTTAATTTAGATAGTTCTTTAAATGAATTAGCATAGCGTATGCGTCCAGATTCTTTTAGCCCCTTAATTACAACAGGGAATTTTTCTATTTTATCATTTTCATCAAACATTTTGGGTATTTTAACCCCTAAATTTTTAGCTAATTCCATTGTTCTGTATTTATCGGATGCGATTTTCATGGAATCCCAATCTGCTATGGGTATTTTTATATAGGGAGAGAATTCATCCTTATGCTTTGAAAGAACTGTTGTAGTAAGATATCCTATTGGGAGTAATACATCCATTTTATTGCTCTTAACATAGTTCAACATAAAATCTACGAACTCATCTTCTTTTTTTGGATCTGGATATACTACTCTTTTCTTACAATATTTTGAATAAAACGATTGACTGCGCTTAGAAGAAGAACCTGCAATTACGTAGATACCTTTCTGTCCTAATGCCCTTACTGCGCCAAGTGTATGTTTATAATCCGCATCTGTGATAAGAACTTTCACACCCAATCACCTTTGCTCCACCACTCGCAAATCTCTTCTCCACTCGTCATCCACGCCCCTTTCTCATAACAATACTTCAAAATCTTTTCATAAAACTTCAAGTTTTCACCAGCCATATAAGTATTATGCCATAATATTGTAATAACGCCGTTATATCTCTCAACCGTATCAATCAGCAGTTTTGTAACTTCCCATGCCCCTTTCATATCCTGTTTCATATAATCAAATAACGTGCAGTCCATGATAGTTAAAGGAATCTCTAAAATATCAATCTCCTCATTTGTATCCAAATTAAAAGGTTTAAACGGATGACACATACCATTTCTAAATCCCACACAATCCGCATAGCCAAAGGTTGTATCATATTTAAAACCGGCTTTACTCAGTAATTCCCACGTATCCGGAACTTTAAACTTTAAATAATGATTTCTATATCCTATCACCGCCTTACCCAAAACTTTCTCCAATCTCTCTTTCTTTTCTTTAATCTCATCCAAGCTATTGTATGCCTCGTGCCCGCCGTGTAGACCAACCTCCCAGCCATTATCAGCGATATTACTTATTTCCTGTTCCAAATCTTCAACCTTAAAATTAAAATCCAGATCCTCTTCATCCAGTGTTAAGAAATAGAAACTTGACTTTGCGCCATATTTTCCCTCCAGTGCCATAATATCTTTAAAATTCCACCAGTGATTCCAATTTTTGTTTATGTCGCTGAACAGCATCTTAAAGGCACTTTTGGTTTGATACTGCATCAATGATTTGGCAGCACCATACATGGTGCTCAACTTTGAGAGATGAACAACATCAATGTCATGGGTCAAACAAACCGCAAATTTCTTATCTTCAGGGTATTCAACATTTAAACCGTTTTCTATTAAGAATTTTGATACTTCCGGTTCTAAAATATTTCTGTGCTTACTTAAGTAGTGAGGAAACCTCTGAAATCGATCTGAAATCGGTGAAGTATATTCCTCTCGTCTGGTAAATAACTCCCAGAGTTCCTTATTCTGTTTCAATACTTCAATCATGTATTTAATCTCTCATCTCTTTTACCACTTCAGCTATTCTCTCGCTCGCATCCCTGCTCTCAAAAACATTTCTCTGCCCCTTCAGGCTCAAAATCATTTGCTATCTCAACAACCCCTGTCCCATCCCCCCGCAACACACAGCACCTCGGGCACACCCCTACAACCAGTCAGCATATTCCCTGCTCCGATCATCATCCATCTCTTATCGCTCCATTTTTTTTAAATTTATTCCATTAACAACGCTCGAAAGCCTGCCTGTCGAAAATGCTCGTCCGTCGTCAGCGCATCCATGACACCATAACGTTGCATTACGATGAACGAGGTGCAGTCAGTAAGCCCCCATCCTTTGTCAATTCGTTTATTATATATCTCAAACGATTCCGCGAATAGTTCAGATGAGACGGGGACAATTTCAACATAAGGATTTTTCCGGAGCAAATTAACTATCGCTACGGCTTGTTTGCGGAACTGAACTTCCGCAAGACCGTCCGCGATTTCCATCAAAACAAACTCTGTGGATAGCAATGATAGTCTTTCTTTTGCCAGCCGTTCCTGCCAAACTACTGCTCTATCGTGCCATTGGTCACGCGTATTGACCAGAGCATAAGCATAAGCCGTATCCAAAAAGACGAATTTAGCATGTTTCGCCGCTGTCGCTTCCTCTGACTGTTTCATCATTCCGCCTTCCGTGTGCATACCAATCGTGTCTGATGGAAAGATCGTCAACACCCATGTCCGTAGCAATTTCTACAATTTTGGTAAGTGGGTATGGCGGTTCATCTCTCGGCACTTTCGCTCCAAATGTTCTTACAACAGTCAAAAGGTAACGCGTGTTCCACTCCAAATCTACCGGACCCTCTGGTTTCAGCACCGCGCCATCAAAAACGGCATGCAATGTTTTGGTCTTGCTCATCTTATTCTCCAATCGTTATATGACTTTGTAGCTTATCCCTCTTAACATCCACGCCTGCCCCCATCTCTTATCCCATCCACTCCTTATGTCCTCAACATATTCGATCCCGCCTTTAATCTCGCTTCTTTCGGACCAGATACCAAATGCTTTCATTGCATTCTCTTTTCGCACATCTCTTTTTAATGTAACTTTCACCACACTATTAACTGCAAGCCCCATCGCTTCTTTAATCTCGTAAGGCAGTGATATACACCCATCAGGCAACACTTTTGCAGTGTAATTCATAGCTTTCATTATTTCACCTTATTTATACTATTTGTAACCTCTTTAGTTAAATATGTTCTTACTAACAATCGTTTGGTATTTCATGTCATGCCTATTCTTATCCCCTCTCCCGATCCCCTTGTCACAAATAGTTCCCCTCCCATTCCCGCTAATTTTTATATATGTGCCCCCACACTTCTCCTTACAATCTCCTTCTCAGGTATGGATAGCCTTTTCGAGACACTTTTAAGTTTTTGAACATCTTCTTCCGGTAGTAATTCCGAGACCCTTTTTCCATTATGTTTCACCACCTAATATACTATAAGGTTCGTTCCACGCATACTTAAATCTATACGCCACCTCATACACACCATCACCCCACAACCAATCCTCCGATCATCGCCACAATCCTCTCACTCGCATTCCCGCTCCCAAAAACATTTCTTTGCCCCCCTTCAGGCTCAAAATCATTTGCCACCTCAACAATCCTCTCTTTATCCGCACCAACCAGAACATTCCACCCATCCTCCACAGTCTCAACCCATTCCGTATTTTCTCTTAAAGTCACACAAGGAACTTTTAATATATAAGCCTCCTTCTGCACACCTCCGGAATCCGTTAATATCTTCTTCGCATTTCCCTCCAGCACAAGCATATCCGGATACCCAACTGGCTTTATGACCTTAACGCTCTCAACCAGTCCATCCCACAATCCAAACGCCCTCAAACACTTCTCAGTTCTCGGGTGGCACGGAAATACCAAATTTTCAATCTCACAAAAAGCATCCACGATATTCTTCAGCCTTTCAAAATCATCTGTGTTTTCTGCTCTATGAACGGTTGCTAAACAGTACCCCTCTGGTTTCAAATCCATTTCATCCAGAATCCTTGATCCCCTCTCTGCAATCTCAATATTCTCTTTTAATGCGTCAACCATCACATCTCCAGTAAGATAAACACCATCTGTAACCCCTTCCACCTCCAGATTTCTCACAGCCGTCTCAGTGGGACAAAACAGCAAATCCGAACAATGGTCTGTTAAAACTCGATTTATTTCCTCAGGCATTCTTCTATCAAAACTTCTCAACCCCGCTTCGATGTGACCAACCCTGATGTGCAATTTTGTTGCTGCTAATGCGCCTGCTAACGTTGAGTTCGTATCTCCATAAACCAGAACCAAACCCGGCACCTCTTTTACCAACACCTCTTCTATTCTCTTCAGCATCTCACCTGTCTGTTCCCCGTGATTTCCTGACCCAACGCCAAGATGATGATCTGGCTCTGGAATATTTAACTCTTTAAAAAAGATTTTATTCATCTCATAGTCATAATGCTGACCTGTGTGGATGGTAACTTCATCAAACTCCTTCCGTATCTCCCTTGATAAGGGCGCGCACTTGACGAAATTTGGTCTCGCTCCGATGATGGATGCTATTTTCATTTTTCTCCTTTTACATATAGCACAGCGATACCAGAGCAAAAGATTGCAATGATTGCGAATATTATGGGCAGTGAAAGAGTTACCATCATCTGTTTTCACTTTCCATTCTTTTTTTAGATTCCATCAACTTCATATATCTCGCCTCGTCCCTTTCCAAATCTTCTATCACATGTTCCCATCTTCTCGTATCCGAAACTGCTTCCATGATTGAAAAGCCTTTTATTTCTGCCTCTTCATATTTTTCCTCACTCTCCATTTCATCCAGCACTTTGCACAAACCCGTTAAACTCATACCATATTTCTTATTTAACATATCATTTTCAATCCAGAGTTTCCCGATTCTTTTCTCGCACCTCGAGATCTCACCTCCAACAAAATTGGATATGCTCTCCGCTATCAGCCGGTTCCTACCTATTCCAAATATTTCCGCAACACTGGCTATTTCATCGCTCACTCTTTATTCACCTTCCTTCATTATTTCCATTATCTTTTCCTTTATCTCGTCCCAACTTATTTTCTCTTCCCTGTACTCTCTCCTTCCATCTTCATTAAAATGTATGTGCGGACGGTCTTCATACAAATTATCCCAGCCAATTATCTCATCCTTATGACTGTGCTTATTTTTGTCACTTTCTGTTAACTTCGTGTAGCATTTTAATTTTTGCTCTTTGATAACACCTTCTATGTGGACATAATATTTACTGCTCTTCGCCTTCACGTAAAGCATTGGTAACCCATCGCCCCTGATAAACGCTCTTTTATGCTCTACTTCAAAAATGCCCCATTTTCTCAACACTTCTACGATATTCTTCAATTCTCTCTCAATCCCTCCAGATAAACACCTCCTTCAGCCATTTAAATCATCGCCAGTCTGAAGCTATCAAAGACCAAATCCGCTTTTCCCGGATCTAAATGTCTCATGCCCATTTCTTCAACCTCTTCCTTTGAAAACAACTCATCATAAACGAATATGTTTAACCCCTTCTCTGAAAGCAATTTTGCCAGAGCCAGATTCCTGCTGTGATACAACTCCTTTACCTCCGCCCTAAACGTTATTCCCTTCACACAGATTTTAACTTCGTTTAACGGTTTATTTATTCTCATGCACTCCAAAACGATCTTCTTAGCCCAATAGTTTATCATCTCATCGTTTACCTCTCTTGAAGTCCTCAACAATCTTGCATAACCGAACTTCTCCCTCCTCTCCATCTCCTTAATTAAAAACCACGGATAGAGCGGAATACAATGCCCTCCCACACCTGTGGAAGGCAGATGAATCTGGCAATATTCATGATTCGCATACTCTCTTGCCTCGTAAAAATCAATGCCCAACTCATCTGCAATCTTGAAAAGTTCATTTGCCAACCCAATGTTGACATCCCTGTAGCATCCCTCGATAACTTTTATGAATTCCGCAACTCTCGCAGATGAAACCAGATGTAGATCCGAAACAATTTTTTTATAGATTTCAAACGCCTTGATCCCACTTTCCTTGTTAACGCCACCCACAACCTTTGGAAACTCCCTCAGCCTTGAAATACTACATCCAGTCATTATTCTTTCGGGCGAGTGCGCCAAATAGAATTCCCCTCGCTCAAGTGATAATCCGCTTTCTTCCTCCAGCCACCCCCTCACAAGTTTTCCGGTGGTCATCGGAGGCACAGTGGTCTCTAAGACCACAAGACCGCCTCTCTCCAGAATCTTACCAACACTTCTGAATGCGCTCTCCAGAATACCGAAATCAGGATTCTTATTTTCATCTGTAAATAGCGGCACAATTATGATGAACACGTTATATCCCTTCGCATCCTCATAACTCGATGTAGCAACGAGACCTTTTCCACCGTGCTTTTCAAT
>CAJHIR010000022.1 GCA_905067535.1 Candidatus Argoarchaeum ethanivorans | reverse complement strand
GAAAGACTGAAGTTTTGTAGGTCCAAAGGCATCTCTTATTTTTATCCCGCAGCCCTCCTTCTTTTCGCAACCTTTATAAATCATTAGATTATGTCTGTGTTGACATAAGGAATTCTCAAAAGTATAGAATTGATAAAACAGGTTAAAAATATGAATAAAAACTTTATTAAAATTGTTCTCTTTGCAGTATTGATTGCAGCAATCTCTGGCTGTACACAACCGCCAGCCGATGATGCTAACACAACAGAAGCACCGTCTGAAGAAATCAAATTAAAAATTTTCCATGCTGGAAGTCTTGCAGTTCCACTATCGGAACTTGAGGCAGAGTTTGAAGCGTTGCATCCGAATGTTGATGTCCAGCGCGAATCAATGGGTAGTGTTAAAGCAGTAAGACAGATAACTGACATCGGGAAGAAAGGCGATGTGATTGCCTCTGCCGACTACACACTTATTCCAAGCATGATGTATCCAACGTATGCGGACTGGACGGTAAGGTTTGCAAGAAACGACATGGTACTTGCATACAGCGCTGAAAAAAGTAAGTATGCTGATCAAATTAACCCGGAAAACTGGTATGACATTCTGCGAAAGGACGACGTCGTCTATGGTTTTTCAAATCCCAATTTTGACCCATGCGGATACAGGGCTGTGATGGTGTTCCAGCTTGCAGAACTTAATTACGGTGACGATACGATATTTGACGATCTTATCCTCAGCCAGACATCAATTACGATAAACGAGGAAGATGGTTCGTATCTTATAAAAACGCCAGAGGATATGAAGCCAAACACAAAAAGAGTCAGCATACGACCAAAGTCAGTAGAACTTGTTGCTCTTCTTGAGCAGGGGGGAATTGATTACGCATTTGAGTATCGAAGCGTTGCAGTTCAGCACGACCTTGGTTTTGTTGATCTGCCGGAAAAGATAGACCTCAGCAATGTTAAGTATGCAGATTTTTATAAAAAAGTACAGCTCGAGACCGTTGATGGGAAGACAAAAACCGGAAAACCGATTGTCTATGGTATATCTGTACCAAAGAACGCACCGCATCCTGAGCTTGGGCTTGAGTTTGTAAAATTCGTGATTGGTACGAAGGGACAGGAGGTCTTTAAAAAGGTTGGGCAGCCGCCGATTGTACCAGCAGTTGGAAGCGGCAATTTGCCAGGAGCACTTCAAGGTTTAGTAGCAGATAAGCCGTCTTCACTCATGGTCTATTCAGGAGCAGGAATGAGAAAACCAATGGATGAGATTGGGAGCCTGTTTGAGCAAAAACATGGCATTTCTGTAAACTACAACTATGGCGGTTCTAACACGCTATTAAGCCAGATCGAATTAATAAAAACAGGCGATGCCTACATGCCGGGTGCAACGATGTACATAGAAAAAGCAAGGGAAAAAGGATTTGTTGACTATGAACAAAATATAGCCTATCATGTGCCGGTGATAGCAGTTCCGGAAGGAAATCCGGCAGGTGTAACCTGCTTGAATGATCTTACCAAACCAGGTGTGAAAGTTGTTCTTGGGGACTCAAAAGCTGCTGCGTGTGGCAAGATTGCGGACAAAGTACTGGAGAAGAATAAGATTTTTGATGCTGTAGATGCAAATATCATTGCTCGCTCTGCGACAGTAAATGAGCTAGTGGTCTATACATGCATGGGCACAACAGATGCATCAATAATATGGCAAGCATCTCTTATAGGGACTGAGGGTGAAACAGATATTATAGAGATACCAACTGAGCAGAATATCATAAAAGTGATTCCAGTGGGCGCGCTTACGTTCTCTGAAAACAAAGAATACGCAAAAATGTTCGTTGATTTTGTTTCTTCCGATGAAGGAAAAGCTGTATTTGAAAAACATGGTTTTACAGCATATCCTGATCCAAAATACGAATAGTTCAGTAGAGAGTATAACGGAGATAAAAAAATAAATGATGGATAAAATAGTATACAGTCCTGTTGGAATTATACACACAGGGTTTCATGACAAAAAAGATGCACCAATACAGGGTGTTTTTGCAAAGGATGCGAGAGGAGAAATAGAGATATTTAAACAATATGCCGATGGACTGGAAGATGTCGAGGGATTTTCTCACCTCATCCTCATTTACCATTTCCATCGCTCTGACGGCAATTCTTTGATTTCAACACCTTTTTTAGATGATGAACCGCATGGGATATTCTCAATAAGGCATTTCAATAGACCAAACCCTGTTGGACTTTCTATTGTAAAATTAGAGAACGTGAAAGGAAATATACTGGAAATCAGTGAAGTTGATATTTTAGACGGAACTCCGCTGCTTGATTTAAAACCTTTCATCCCGTTCTTTGACCATAGAGATAATGCAAAAACCGGGTGGCTCAACAACCCCAATATTGATATGGCAAGAGGGGAGCCAGGAAAGCATAGAAGTAAATAAAAGCATGGCGATGTTTTAAATTGAAAGACTCAACAATCAAGACAATTACCATTCTGTCAAGTATATCCCTTGCTCTTTTTATCTCGGTTCTTCTTATATGCGTTGTAACGCATACCACACCACAAGCTCTAATAACAAGTCTCCTCTCAAAGGAGATACAATTTGCAATAAAATTGAGTTTAACAACAGCAGTTATCTCAACAGCCATGTGCATCGCAATCTCAATACCTGCAGCTTATGCGCTTGCTCGATATGACTTCTTTGGAAAGAGCATTGTTAATACGATTCTTGATGTGCCACTTGCTCTGCCTCCGCTGGTTGCAGGTGTGGGCTTGCTGCTTTTATTTGGTACAACACCATTTGGCAAAGGTCTTGCAGAAGCAGGACTTGTTTTCGTATTCACCCCGCTTGGAATTATTATTGCACAATTTTTTGTCAATGTGCCATTCATGTTCAGAATACTGCGTGGAACATTCCAGGGCATCAATCCAAGATATGAATACATAGCTGAAACACTTGGTTGCAGCAAGGTGCAGGCGTTCTGGCATGTAACACTACCTATGTCAAAGAATGGACTCCTCGCAGGTTCTATTATAACATGGTCAAAAGGAATAGGCGAGTTTGGAGCTGCATTAATGCTTGCAGGGGCAACAAGAATGAAAACAGAGACACTGCCCATTTCACTGTACCTGAACATGTCGTGCGGAGAGCTCAATTTAGCTATCGCATCTGCAACAATCCTGATTGTTATATCGCTTGTATCTTTGTTTGTTTTTGAAAAATATGGCGGATTTGCACTTGTATTCTAAATAGTGAGTAAAATGAAGTATTTGTATAAAAGGAGTTATAAAAATGATGCTAATTGAAAATATATCAAAGGACCTTGGTGAATTCTTCCTGCAGGATGTAAATCTCAAGATAAACGATGGAGAATATTTTATTATACTTGGCCCAACCGGTGCAGGAAAAACAATACTTCTTGAGACCATAGCAGGCATTTATCGTCCGGATGGCGGCAGAATATTCCTTAATGATGCTGAAATCACTAATATTCCGCCAAAAGAGAGAAATATTGGCATGGTCTACCAGGATTACACGTTATTTCCCTTTTTAACAGTGGAAGAGAATATCGGCTTTGGTCCAAAGATAGAAAAGGTGGCGAAAACAAAAATCAAGCATGACGTGGATGAACTTGCAGATATGATGGGTGTCTCTCATCTGCTCCATCGTTACCCTGGCACGTTAAGTGGCGGTGAGCAGCAGCGAGTTGCAGTAGCAAGAGCACTGATTATGAAGCCAGACATTCTTCTGTTGGATGAACCTCTGAGTGCGCTTGATCCCCAAACAACGAAAAAGCTTCGCACAAAGCTTAGAAACATACAGTCAATTACAAAAACCACAATTATTCATGTAACCCACAGTTTCGAGGAGGCTTTCTTGCTTGGAAACCGTATGGCAGTGATGTGTTCTGGAAAGATTATGCAGGTAGGTAGTCCAAACGAAGTATTTAGAAAACCCAATTCAAGGTTTGTTGCTGACTTTCTTGGTGTTGGTAACCTGTTTCAAGGAGAATCGCTTCTTGAAGACAATATCGCACGAATCAATGTCAACGGCATAACGATTACTTCTGCCACGCTTGCACATGGACACGTTCATGTATCCCTTAGACCGGAGGATATATTTATATCAACAAAACAAATTGTATCGAGTGCCAGAAACTCATTTAAAGGGGAAATAAAGAGTATCGTGGATGAAGGGATGGTTGTCAGGATCATGGTTGATGTTGGCATTCCATTTGTGGTTGTTGTTACAAAGCAGTCATTTGATGATATGAAACTAAAAGAAGGCATGCTCGTGTGTATTACCTTTAAGGCATCCTCAGTGCACGTTTTTAATGAATGAAAACTGCATACTGCGTATGCAGAAAAAAACCAAGAACTCTCGACTGCACAACTTCGTTGTGCAGAACTGCATACTCTGTATGCAGGTGTCCTAATCTTCTCGCAATCTCGTGGTTCGAGCTAAATACACACAATTAATCAATGATAATGTCTTTACAGTAGAGTGAATATTCTTATGGTAGAGAAATATGAAAACAGCGTCATACAGAAAAATAGTGTACTTTCTGCTACAGGCACTGGCTGGAATTGCAATCATCGCATACATAACTTTATACAAGCTCGATCTCACTGAAATTACAGTAGCTATCAAAAACATACACATCGCCTACTTTGTTCTTGCCGCTCTTGCATATTTCATACACAATCTTTTATTCTCCTACCGATTATCCTACTTGCTACAGCATATTGGGCATAAGATCGCCTACACAAAAGTGTTAATATCCCATCTTGGCGGAATGCTTGTTGCAGACATTACTCCTGGTAGAAGTGGCTACTTGCTAACACCAGCTTTTATCAAAAAAATCACAGGTGCACGGGCAACAGATGCCATGGCATGCATAGTTGCACCAGGGGGGCTTGACCTGGTACTGAAAGGTGCAGGTGCAATACTTGCTTTAATCTATCTTTTGTCCAGTACAAACAGCTTTTATCTTCCTGCTACCTCATTCTTGATGGCTACATCTGCTCTTATACTTCTTGGATGCTTCCTGCTTGCAGTATCATGGCTTGATGAAAAATACACCAAATGTATCCTAAACAAAATGCCATTACTTAATAGATTCAGCGATCAACTCTCACAGTTTAAACACTCAGGCATCAAAATAAAAAAAAACGTCAATGTAATCATCGCGCTATACATGTTAGGGTGGTTTTTTTGTGGGCTGCAATGGTATTTTATAGGAAAAGCGATGAACCTTCCTATTACCTACCTTGAATTCTTTTTACTCCATCCATTGATCACTGCACTGATGTTCATACCGCTAACGCCAGCAGGACTTGGGATAATGGAAAGCGGTACAATCATTGCTCTCGGTCTGCTTGGAATCGCGCCCACAACAAGCTTTGCATTCTCACTACTGGTACGGATAAACATTATTTTGACAGATGCAACAGGGATCAGTGCTTTTTTATACCAGTGGAAGTTATCACTGTCTCAAGGTCGCTGATAAATTCATCCAGCATTGTTTCTGTTAAATGGGGCATCATTATAAGGCGCATCCCAACAGGCTTCCTGGTTATGGATGTTACCCACCCTTTCTGGTAGAGCTTTTCTCGCACATAATTAACTTCAGGCAGGTTCAGAACTACCACATTGGTTACTGGTTCTATTACCGGTTCGATTCCTATCTCACGCACTCTTGTAACAAGGTGTGATGTCAGGTTCATGCAGTAGTCTACGATTTTTTTATATCCCTCTGTTCCAAGATGTGTCATCACCGCGTATGCAGATGCAGCAGATGCACCACTTCTTGTGCCTACAAGACTGTGCTGTGTTCTACTGGTCAGATAGGGAGTTTCTGTTTTTAGTCGCTCTATGGAGTCATTTTCTCGAAATAGCAGTCCACCGGTTGGTATAGTGCCAAATCCCATCTTGTGAGGGTCACAAACCATGGAGGTTACACCACCCAGTGAAAAATCGAAGTCATAATGTTTATCAAGAAAAGGTATGACAAAACCACCAAAGGCAGCATCCACATGTAAAAACAACCCGTGTTCTTCAGAGAGACCCGATAGTTCTTTTATCGGGTCGATCTGTCCGAATTCTGTTGTGCCTGCTATGCCTATCAGTGCAATGGTGTTTTTATCTATTAATGACTCTACTGATTCAACGTCAACACGTAATACGTCATCAACACTTGCTTTTCTAACTTCGATCTGAAGCAGGTCTGATATTTTATCAAAAGAGAAATGTGCTGATTCTGAAACGACAATATTAGGCTTTTTTACATTACAATTGTTTCTAGCAGCGCGGACGGCTTGAATATTGCCCTCGGTGCCACCTGTGGTAAGATAGCCTGAAGCATCTTCACCGTGAAGCAATTTTCCTATTAATCGTACCACCTTTTGTTCAATCTCTGCGGTACCAGCAAACAGCCCTGGATCTCCAAGGTTGGCAGATATGAACCGCTGATGAGCTTTCACAGCTATACTGTGAGGGTGCGTACACATTGAACTCAATACTTGTTTATACTGAGTATCTTTTGCATAAAGTTCATCCAGTAGAGCAAAAACTTCATGTTCATCCAGTCCAAATTTTTCCATACGAAAAACCTCACTACGTATTGATGTGTGGGAAAGTATAAACTTTCCTATTCTGCAAGTAGAAGTGTTTATCTATGGTTTATGTATACGCTGGTGTATGTCAATTTTGTCACGATTAAGTTTTTCATCTCTCGCACTTGTGAATGATCCTTTTGAATGGGCTTACGGGTTGGAGGAACTTGGTTTTACTGGTTGGGAAATTGTAAGCGAGGGGAGACAAACACTAACAGATGAGACCATGAAAAAAGTTGCTAACATCCTTGAGACTACCAGTCTCCAGTTAAGTTTACACTTGCCTTTTTCCGATCTCAACCTTGCAAGCCTGAATCCTTATATCTGGCAGGAGACCATCAGACAGCAAATGGAATATTTGGGGCGAGCAGCATCATTTATCAAGATTGCAGTGGTTCACCCCGGACACCTCTCACCTCTTGGCACGCAGTTGCCTGACATGGCATGGGCAAACAACATTAAAGGAATAAAAAAACTTTGCGAGTTCGCCGACGATTTCGGAGTGATGGTTTGCATTGAAAACATGGTGAATCAGAAATACGTTTTTGGAAAGGATGCAGCTGAAATCGAAGGCATGGTTGAAACGATTGGCTGTGACAATCTTGGAATCACCTTTGACATCGGTCATGCTAATACCAATAACATGGTTGACGAGTTCTTATCACTTAAACAAAAAATCAGTCATGTACATGCTCACGATAATCATGGAGAGACTGATGAGCATCTGCCGGTTGGAGATGGAATCATCGACTGGAACAAGGTCATCAAGGGTTTATCAAATTTTAAAGGGCGTGTGGTGCTCGAATCCCGAAACGTGGACGAGGGTGAAAAAGGGCTAAAATACCTGCACAAAATTTGGAATAGTACATAAAGACTGCAGCAGGGTGTGCCGCCGCAATTTGACTATGATTCATCTCTTAAACGAACGTCGATAAACTGGTGGGGTGCTAACTGCCAAAATGATTATCACGGACGACCGCTATCGAAAATTTCTGGAAATGGGGGTTCTTTTCAGTTATCTTTGAAAGTCAAGTTATGTACTCTTGCCTCGATACAGATGTTGTAATGGTGCGGCGAATACGATCTTACAACGTGCTGTGATATCACATCTATGCTACATCCGGACTCTGCTGCATGCGTTTGCATCTCCTGTATGCTTGTTTGATATAGATCGTCTTCAGCTGTAATGTCATAGTAGTAAATAATGCCCTCATTTTTTATTATCCTCAGTGCCTCATCAAGGAACTGGTGTGCACTGTGAGGAAGATTCATGATCAGATGGCTGGCGATATTGCATTCAAGTGGCAGCATCATCGAGTCGGCAATAACAGCACACACATTTTTCGTTTTATTTCTCTTAATGTTTTGTTTGAGATACTGCACTGCATTTCTATTTTTGTCTATTGCAATAACCGTCGTGTTTGGATTCTTTTTTGCAATGGGGATACTAAATGGCCCGATACCTGCGAACATATCTACAACCACTCCACTAACTACCTTGCCTGCTATTCGGTGATGCTCTGTAGCAAGTCTTGGTGTAAAATATACCTGTGCCACATCAAGTTCATAGACGAGTCCATACTCTTGATATTTTACTTTAGTTCTGCACTCTCCTTTAATATGGGTAAGGATTCTGGTTCTAAACTCACCACTTACTGGTGCGATAGATTGAAACACGCCATGAATGTTTTTTTGTGTTGAAAGAATCGCTTCTGCTTCGGCGGGTGGATCAGGTGAATTGGCAGGCAATATCGCAATATTACCTATCGCATCAAAAGAAGGGGTGTAGCCAAGAATATCTTTAATTGTTCTTCTTTGAGGCAGCTCTTCAAAGTCAAACGAATCAATTCTATAAGGAGGAAGAAGTGCGTCACTAGGGACAGATACTAACGGTAAATATACATAGTGACCAGCACGATGTACCTTTGCATAACTGTGCAGGAGATGCAATTCAATTAGCCTTCGAATCGCAACCTCGGCATGTTTTGTAGATACTACAAGAGCTATCAGTTTCACAAAACCTATCTGATGTATTGCAAAGTATAAACTTTGCTATTGTCCCGGGGCACTTGCTCAATAGGTCAAAGCAAAGAATTTAGGCTCTCTCTATAATTCGAGTTGCACTTATCCCTCCACTCGTTTGGAAAATTTGGTTATGAGAAGGGAGATTAAATCACAGAAATTTGTTATTTTTCTCTTTTGTCGTCTTTGTGTCCTTCTCTGGTTCTCCAAAACCTTACTTCGAAATATCAAAAAGTTCCGGGTTTTAATCACTGCAACGCGATGGTCAGTATCTCCGAAGTACAGCTATCAACTTTTCAACCAAATAAAACCCACACAACTACAAAAAACCAGATAAAATCACAATTCCACTTGACAAGACATTTCTCAGGATAAAAACCAAAGAATCCTCAATAGAACAGATAGCCATCAAATCAGAAACACGAAATTCACGGGGTAATTTGACAGCCTCTATGATTAGAAAAGTATTATCAACAGGAATAAACAAAAGAGGATGTAACATGAAAACAACAATTTCTGAGAAAATTTTTTCAAAAGCTTCTGGTAAGAATGTCAAAGCTGGTGATTTCGTACTTGCAGATATTGATTGTGCAATGACGCACGATATCACTGGCCCTCTCGCATTACAGGGTTTTTATGAAATCATGCATAATAAAGAGAATCCTCGTGTGTGGGATGCAAGCAAGATTGTAATGGTCTTTGACCATCAGTCACCCGCTGATTCCCTGAGTGCAGCAGAAAACCAGATACTGCTTCGAAAGTTTGCAAAGGAGCAAAACATACTCAACTACGACATATTTGAAGGGGTGTGCCACCAGGTAGTCCCTGAAAAGGGGCATGTAGAGCCAGGGGAACTTGTTGTAGGTTCTGACTCTCATACCTGCACGTACGGGGCACTCGGGGCATTCTCAACTGGCATTGGCAGTACCGATATGGCAGCAGTCTTTGCCACAGGAAAGCTCTGGTTTAAAGTGCCGGAAACCCTTCGATTGGTAATTGATGGAGCACTGCAAGCTCACGTGTACTCCAAGGACGTTATTCTCCATGTAATCGGTGATGTCTCTGCAGAAGGGGGCAGGTATATGGCTTGCGAGTTTGCAGGTTCAACTGTTCGAAATATGAACATCTCTGAACGAATGACAGTCTCAAATATGGCAATTGAGATGGGTGGCAAGGCAGGCATCATAGAAGCTGACAGAACCACTGAAGCATACATCAAGGAGCGGATTTTAGACTTTAGACTTGATTCATACTGGAGAACTGATGATGATTCCGATTATAAAATAAAACATTATGACGTGAGCAATCTTGAGCCAATGGTTGCGTGCCCCCATAATGTCGATAATGTAAAACCGGTGCAGGAAGTTGCAGGCACAAAGGTCGACCAGATTTTTATTGGCTCGTGTACCAACGGGAGATTTGAAGACCTTGAGATTGCAGCAAAGATTATGGGGGGTGAGCCGGTTGCAAAAGGAGTGAGATTGCTTGTAATACCTGCATCCAGAACCGAGTATTTAAAAGCTCTTAAAGCAGGTTATATCAAACAGTTCATAAAAGCAGGAGCAATCGTCGAATCACCATGTTGTGGGCCCTGCATGGGCGGCTCTTTTGGACTGCTTGGAGCTGGAGAAGTGACACTTTCAACCTCTAATCGCAATTTTAAAGGTAGACAGGGAAGTGCTGAATCCTTCGTTTATCTCTCGTCACCGGCAACAGCAGCAGCAACAGCGCTCACTGGAGAAATTACAGATCCAAGAGACGTCTAAATTCAATGCCGCATTGATTCAAGATATTTTTCAACAGATGCTGATGCAATGGCGCCATCGCCCGCTGCTGTTACCACCTGTCGAAGTGGTTTATCCCAGCAGTCCCCTGCTGCAAACACACCACTCATACTTGTTGCAAGACTTACATCTGTTTTAATAAAGCCGCGCTTGTCCTTCTGGCAATCAATAAAATCAGTGTTTGGTTTTAAGCCTACAAAAACAAACACGCCATCAACTGCAATTTCCTGAAGCTTTCCGGTTTTAACGTTCTTCACAACAACCGTGTTTACGGTTTTTCTACCTTTTATTTCTTCAACCACACTATTCCATACAAACTCTATCTTTGGATTATTAAAAGCACGTTCCTGCAATATTTTCTCAGCCCGAAGCGCATCTCTTCTGTGAATTACATACACCCTGCTTACCATTTTTGCGAGAAATATCGCTTCTGTAATTGCAGTGCCGCCGCCACCTACTAAGGCAACATCCTTGCCTGTGAAAAAAAACCCGTCACAGGTGGCACAATATGACACTCCACGCCCGGTGTATGCAGTCTCGCCAGGGACACCAAGTTTGCTTGGATGAGCTCCTGTGGCAATAACAACAGAACGTGTCGAGATCTTCTCACCATCGGTTGTGTGAAGTATCTTAACATCACCGGAATCTTCAATTTTTTCTATTTCCGCATAAGTTATTTCAAGTCCAAGACCTGCAACGTGCTCTTCAAATTTTTGAATCAACTCTGGTCCGGTGATCTTAGAAAATCCCGGGTAGTTCTCTATCACATCAGTGAGGGCAATCTGCCCACCGTAACCAAGTTTTTCAACAAGCATGGTGTTTAACATAGCTCGTTTTGCATAGATTCCGGCTGTAATACCAGCGGGACCTGCTCCAATAATAACAACATCATACATTTTTTACTGATTCCTCCAATCTACATTTTGCATGGTAAATAAACATTCTAACCTTATATTCATCTTTTGCTCCCTCGGTTTCAACACCGGATGCTGTATCAACTGCAAAAGGTTTTACGATTCTTACTGCATCTTCCACGTTTTGATGGTTTAACCCTCCTGCAAGAATTACTGGCAAGGACGACTTTTCTGTAATAGCTCTACTTATCTGCCAGTCGTGGGTTTTGCCTGTGCCGCCACTTCGCTTACTGATCTGGGTATCCAGGAGCACAGCATCCACATACTTTGATAGGTTCTCGATGTGCTGGTGAAAGTTGTTGATCTGGTCGATTGCTTGCTCCGGAATAGCTACTGTTTGTATAATGTTTATACCCTGTGCTCTGAGGCCCTGTATCTCCTCAAGTAGTTTGTATGAGGTGAGATTATGAAGCTGGATGACTTTTGGGTGAGCTGTGTATACCATTTCAAAGACCCGTTCTGCAGTTTCAGGCATGATAACAAGCACGCTGTCAATAAAAGGTGGAACCTTTTTTATCAATTCCGAAGCAGCTCTAAGGGTGATATTACGAGGTGTATTTACAGGGACCTCTGTAATAAATCCTACAGCGTCACAACCAGCATCGATTGCCAGTTTTAATTCACTTATGTTTTTGTTTCCGCAGATTTTAACGCGAACTCTCATTAATTAAAACCTCGAGTACGGCAGGATCTCCAGCCTCTTTGACAAATTCTTTTAACTTTTTCAAGGCTCTGCCGCTATCAATAGTATTTTCTGCAATAACAAGTCCTTCTCTGAAGTTTTCTGCTTTTCCACCCAACATAATTGAAGCTGCTGCGTTTAAAACTATAATGTCACGTTTTGCTCCACGCTCTCCAAGAAGCACTCTGATGATATCTTTTGAGTTATCCAGCGGCGTACCACCTCTAATGTCTTCGATTAGAGCTCGCTGTATTCCAAGCTCTTCCGGAGTTAGTGTATAGCTTGCGATCTTTCCGTTATTAAGTTCTGTGATGTTTGTAATTCCTGTAGTGGTAATTTCATCAAGTCCCTCCCCGTGTACTACCATGGCTCTTTCTGTTCCAAGAATATCCAGTGATGTTGCAAGAGTTTCACAAAGCTTTTGACTGAAGCATCCGATCAATTGTGCTTTAGCACCTGCCGGGTTTGTCAGTGGGCCAAGAATATTGAACACGGTTCGAACACCAATTTCTTTTCGTAATCCTGCTACCCGTTTCATTGAAGGATGAAATACTGGTGCAAGCATGAAGCCGATTCCTGTTTTCTCAATACTCTGCTGTACTCTTTCAGGCGGTAGGTCAATAGTTACGCCCATTGTTTTGAGCAGGTCCGCACTACCAGATTTTGAGGTGATGGAATAATTGCCATGCTTGGCTACAGGTATGCCTGCTGAAGCAGTGATTATGGCAGCAGCAGTGCTGATATTAACAGTACCCTGTGAATCGCCGCCAGTACCACAGGTGTCTATGAGCGTCCCTTTCACGTCTGGGCGTATTGTCCTTGCTGCTTTTCTCATACCTTCTGCAAGTCCTGCTATCTCCTGGATGGTTTCGCCCTTCATTGCAAGGGCAATGAGAAAAGCTGAGATCTGCGCATCAGTAGCCTCGGTGAATATTTTATGCATTGCATCTTCTGCCTCGTTCCTTGCGAGGTTTTCGTGTTGTATGATTTTTTGAATATAGTTTTTCATAACCTGGTGTTCCACTTGATTTTTAACTTGTTCTTTAACCGACTTGTCATTTATTCTATGTGTCTTTTTTAAAAAATTGTGTTTATGCTCTACCTTTAACATTTTTATAGCTCTTCAAGAAATTTATCAACAGGTAGAGAAACAAATTCTCCTCTTTCATAACTCTGCCAGGCTTTTTCCGTTTTTTTAGCAAAAGCAATATCCTCTTCAAAATTCTTACCAAAATCGCTTACTTTTTTCAAGATTAATCGTTCTCCACTCTTGATTATGACAATTTTTTCCCTTCTATAAAATTATCTCGCATTTCTGATGGAATTACTATTTGTCCTTTTGAACGGAGTTTTGTTATTGCAACATCTATCATCTATCTCAGTCACCTCGC
>CAJHIR010000021.1 GCA_905067535.1 Candidatus Argoarchaeum ethanivorans | reverse complement strand
ATACCAAAAGCTACTTGAGCTACATTTAGAGGTAAGCAAAATTTCGTTAAAATTCCCAAAATATGAACTATACGAATTAGGGTCTCAAATAAGGCGGTCATCGAATTCAATACCTGCGAATCTGGCAGAGGGATGGAATAACAAGCATATTAACATATACTTGGAAGGAATTAATCGAGCTTTTGGAGAGTATCAGGAAACGTTACACCATTTGCAGGTTGCCTATCGGAAAGGTTATATTGACAAAGATGCTTATTTGAATTACCGGCAAAGATATGAAGAATCTGCAAAAATGCTTAGAGGTTTGGAATCAGCGCTCATGAGATGGAAGGCAAAGAAAGGTGAAAGGTGATGGAAATCTTACACCTTACACCCAACACCTTACACCCAACACCTTACACCTAAATAATTAAAAATGGCATACATTAGGAGCATCTCCAGGTGGGAATGGCTGTTAATCCTCGGCATATTTATCGCCATCTCTATTACCGAATATATTTTCACATACGAGGATGTGCGTATAGGCATTGTGATGGCGTTGTTCACTGCCATTGGAATCTATCTCGTGATTTCGGTAAAAGCACCGGGCGTACATGTTGTAGACTCTGCTGAATGCCTTGCACTCGTGCCAATATATATTCTCATCACCTCTTCACTGCCCTGGTTCTTCTTACGCCAGATCTATCTTCTGCCAGCAGTTTATGCCACAATCCTTGGACTTTGTTTCTATTATGTTCACAAGAAGGACATCAGTTTTGAAGAACTTGGGTTTAAAAAGGACAGGATTTTAAAATATGCACTTCTTGGCGTTCTTATAGGAGTCCCTTTTGGAACGATAGAATACTTTATCATAACGCCTGCACCTGTATTCCCTGCATTTACGTTGGGGCATCTTTTTAGAGACTTTATCTATATGCTCTTTTTTGTTGCTCTCGGTGAAGAACTGCTGTTCAGGGCTTTGATTCAGCGAAACCTGTCATACGCTTTTGGCACAAAAACAGGGCTCGTGTCTGCAAGTTTCATGTTCGCTGTGATGCATCTCACATGGCGTTCTGTTCCGGAACTCTTCTTCGTATTTTTCGGTGGTATGGTACTTGGATACCTGTATTATAAAACAGGAAGCTTGACTGCACCCATCAGTGTCCATGCAGTTGGCAATACAATGCTCGTGGGAGTGCTCCCGTATATTTTTCAGTAGGAGGTAAAAAAAATCTCTGGTACGAAATCATCAGACAGAAGACTGGTTGAAAAAGCAGTGTTTTGTTTTGCATTATGTTTTACCATATCCTTCACATTCTTCCGCCGGTCTTTAGAGAGCATCGCCTCAATGTTCTCACTTGACTACATCATTGGGCAGCACCACGCCGCCTCGTTGGGGGTTCTCATCCTTTGCTTTATCTGGCTGTTACTCAAGAAAAGAGAGATATTGCAGGGAATGAGAGCAGAATCGTATAACCCTGTCTTCATTGTTCTTGGTCTGGTTCTTCTTGCGTTTTCGCTGTTGATGCCGGCAGTTTGGGTTTTTCCTGTCTTCCAGTTACTATTGGCATGGCTTGCCATTTTCATTATTTTCTTTGGTAAAGGAATGCTTATCCAGTCAATCCTGCTTGGAATCTATGGCTTTTCCATCTCATTCCCATTAATAGTTGAAAAATTTGCCGAGCTTCCCTATTCAAAAACCATCATTTCACCAGCGACGTGGATATTGACACTATCTGGCTATCCACTGGAAAGTCATGGGCAGTTGATCAGTTTTTTAAGCTCAACCGGTGAGCCAATATCTGTCCTCGTCACTTCCGCCTGTGCTGGACCAGCGACAATGGGCGTTTTTATCGCAATCTTCGCGTTGATGATGCTGGACACTCCACTTCCTCGCGGGAAAGCAGGTTATGTGTTCATTTTTGGCATAGTAGGAACATGGGTCCAGAGTTTTATAAGGCTTATAATCCTGCTGTTAGTCGGCTATTACCGTGGTGAGGCTGCACTCTGGACCGCTCACTCATGGACTATTTATATCCTGTTTCCTTTATGGTATATCATCTTCCTTTATGTTTATTTTTATGTTTACAATAAAATAAATTGTTGACACAGATTAACGCAGATTAACACAGATAGATAATACAAATCAACAAGGTCAAACTTAAATAAGTCCGGGTAAATCAGTGTCTTTAATAGAAGGAAGTTATACTGTATACACAATGAAATACGCAGGACTCAGGGTTGACATCGATTGTGTTAAAGATGCAGAATCGCTGCCAGTTCTATTAGATATGCTAAAACGGCATGGAGTAAAAGCGACTTTTTTCGTTACTACAGGCATTGACAACATAGTTAGGAATATGAGGAACTACATGAACCCGCTGGATATCATCAGAAAAAAAGCATTCAAACGCTATGGACTGACCATGCTCAATGGCTTACTCTTTAAAAGACAGGTCCAGGACTCCGAAAACATCGACATGATCGTTGAGGCTGGACACGAACTTGGACTGCATGGATATGACCACTACGACTGGATGAAACACCTCGACTCGAAAAGCACGGAAGAGATAGGTGCTTTGATTTCACGTGGATGCAAACTGTTCGAGCAGGCATTTGGTTTTTATCCAAAATCATTTGCATCCCCGGGGTTTACTGTAAACTCAAGGTTTCTGGGTGTGCTGGATGATTTTGGATTCAGTTATTCAAGTGACTTTATTGGAGAGAAGGCATTCTATCCTGAGATCGGGACCAGGGACAAGATTTGCAGAACTTTGCAGATACCGGTCAGCATGAGGTCAATTGGAGAGCTAAACGATGACGGATTCAGCGATAATCAAATACTGAAGGCTGTCACTGACAAACTAAGCCGCCATTCGTCTTTTGTCTTCTACTGCCACTCGTCTTATGAGCCTGTTTTCAAACCCGTGTTTCTCGAGCATGTTTTGAAGTGTATGGAAGAAAGCTCAAAAATAGTGACCCTTGGGGAGATGGCATCAGGATTGAAAGGTAATATAAACTAAAAGGTAAGTAAAGATGAAAATACTGCATATTTACGAGTTGGGGCCCCTAAACACTGACACAATGGGTGGAATAGAGCTCGCCATCTTAGAACTTTGTAAGGAGCTTGTTGCACTTGGCAATGACGTAACAATATTGACCGGTGCACAGAATTCGTGTTCTAAGCGCTGCATTGATGGAGTGCATATCTTACCTGTTGACTGCTTAAACACCATGAGGCTGACATGGAGCAACAGCAACCTCAAGCTGTCCAGGCAAGTCCTGTTCCCGCTCGCTGTGCTCGGACGGCGATTACGAGGCTATGATATTTATCATGGACACATATATGTGAGCGGATTTTTAGCAACCTACCTTGCAAGGATGAACCATGCAGTCGCAGTAAACACACTTCATGGTTCCTACTATCCTGTCTGGAATGAAATAACAAACCCCATAGCTGCTGGTTTTTACCGTTCTTGTGAGCGTTTTTTGGCACCCATGCTTGCCAGGCACGTTCACCTTCAGGTTCATACTGCTAAGTATTTTGCAGAGCAAGTGCTTGCATGGGGGGCACCAGCAGATAAGCTAAAAGTAATTCATAATGGCGTTAATCTCAACCATTTTCGTCCCGGCACTGAGCCAGTAGAGCAGGATCATTCGTTACCTGTTTTACTAACCGCAAGGAGGCTGGTAAAGAAAAACGGACTTGAATACTTGCTCCGCGCAATGAAACACGTCTTTAGCGAGGAACAATGCAAGCTGGTAATCGCAGGCGATGGCCCTGAGAGACAGAATTTGGAGTTACTCTCTGCTGATATGGGCGTCTCTGAACACGTTGAATTTGTTGGTGCTGTTCCACACAGCCTCATGCCAAAGTATCTTGCAGCCGCCGACATTGCAGTGCTGCCAAGCTTGATCGAAGCCACCAGCCTGTTCGCACTGGAAGCAATGGCAATGGCTAAGCCTGTCGTTGCAACCAACGTTGGCGGGTTGCCAGAGATACTCGGCAATGCAGCTCTGTTGGTTGAGTCAATGAACGAACAGGAGATGGGTGATGCAATTATTCAACTATTGCAAGACAATGGGAAAAGGGATAAACTGGGTAAAAATGGCAGACGATTTGCGGAAAAATACTCGTGGGAAACGATTGCAGAGCAAACAGATGCCGAGTACCGACGAGCTTAGGGCTTATCCGCTGGAAGTTAAAGAAGAGTGAATACGATTGTGAAAAATTGGGACCAGTATCAATTTGAGGCACTGGGAATCTAACCGAAAAATACAGATAATAAGATTCGTGACTATAAAGTGACAATACCAATTTTTTGGATAGTACTAAAAACCGTAACGCCGAGAGAGGGATTTGAACCCTCGAGGGGCTTAAGCCCCACAAGCTTTCCAGGCTTGCGCCTTACCGCTAGACTACCTCGGCGCGTCGTTTTTTCCAATGCATCGGATATGTGTCCGGATTCATCAGCACATGTTTCGTGGTTGCTGCTATCACGTTCTTCTTGTTAATTATATCATCAGTTGAAAGCGAAGCTGTTGCTATGGCAACAATCTCTCCTTTGAGGGTATATATTGCTACATTGTCGCCCTTGTTTATTGATGTTTCTATGCTTGTAATTCCTGGCGTTGCAAGAGGTGCTCCATGACATATAGCGTCCACTGCAGTATCGAAAATGGTAATTCGTGGCAGATGGATGAGAGCGTTCTCCACTGGTTGTATGATTGTTCTAAGTTCCATTTCATCCCCTTCCTCCACCCATGCAGTGTAAGCATCTTTAAGTGCGTGCAGTGTCACTGCTGTATCTTCTGTTAGCGGTCCTGCTCCGGTTCTTCTCAGTTCCTGCATGTGGGCCCCACAACCGAGAGCAAGTCCTATGTCGTGACACAGCTTTCTGATGTAGGTTCCTGCTTCACATCCGATTTGCAGGAGGACTTCAGTACTTGTTAATTCAAGGATGTCGATATAGTAAATGTGTCGTATGCGTAGTTCGCGTTTTACTGCAGATTTGATTGGAGGTGTCTGGTATATCGCACCGGTAAATTCCTTACAAATCTCTCTTATCAGTGCACTCTGTGTTCTCCGGTGCAATCGCATCAGACATATATATTCTTTGCCTGATAAACGCAGTGCATCGACTGCTCTTGTGGCGTCTCCAAGCATAACAGGGAGGAGTCCTGTAACTTTAGGATCAAGGGTTCCGCTGTGCCCTGCTTTTCCAATGTGAAGGATTTTTTTTACCCAGCTTGCTACTTCATGGCTGGTTGGTCCTTTTGGTTTATCAAGATTGATAACTCCTTTTTTTATATATTCAGTTGCTGGCCGCTCTCTTGGACAACATCCATAGTTTGTATTGGCTGCTGATTCTTTCAGTACTATTGTCTCTCTGTTCATTGTTTGTGATTTTGTACTGCCTCACTGATTATTCTTGTTGTCTGCTCTTTTGTGTATCGTGCTGTATCGAGTATGATGTCATATATTGCAAGGTCGTTGATGTTTAGCTGGTAATAGTTTTTATATCGCGAAGCTTCACATTCTTCACGCGTTCTAATTTCTGCTATCGTTTGAGTCACTGTCTCTGCCTCCCGATGTGCAATCCGTGCTGCTCGAACCTCGATTGGTGCTTTAAGCCATATTCTTGTTGTTGCATCCTCTATAAAGTGCCCGGCTAATCTTCCCTCGAGTATAACGTTATTACGATGTTGTGCTATTTTTTGTTGTTGTTTATCGAGTTGTTTATCGATATCTTGATCTTTTTCTGCAAGATGTCCAAACTCTTTAAGACTCATGTTATGTTCTGCTGCAAGTTTTCGAAAAGTATCGCCGGCAGATATCACTATTAAGTTGAACTTTCCTGCAAGTTTTCCTGCAAGGGTGCTTGTACCACTTCCAGGAAGTCCACCAATAGTGATTTTCATATTCCGCCTATGTTAAGGAATTTTCGTATCAGTTGGCTTACTGGTATGGAGCAGATGAAGTACCAGTATAACCAGTAGTATATCGGTCCAATAACATTTCCGGAAAGTGATTGTTCACCCCAGAATGGAAAAACCATCGTGTAGGTTGAACCAAGAATTATATAATTTGCCCCTATAAATAGCGGTAAAGACAGGATACTGATGTAGGCCATTGGCTTGAATTGTTGTTTAGACATCTCAACCTGCTCTTTCATCATGTCTGAGCGCTGTGATTCAAGCTTCTTGACTCTTTGCGGGTTATCGGCTAATTGTGCTTCTCTGAATTCTTTCTGGAATCTTTTCATGCGATCCTGCACCTGTCGCATAAGCTCCCAATCCATGGTGTATTTTTGGATCAGGGATGCGTATGCACCTGTTATGGCTGCTAAGACAAATAGCACAACACTGACCTGAAGATTATTAAATAAAGGGTTTAATACTACTGCAACCGTGCTTGCAAGAGCATTTCTAAAATCTTCCAGCAGCACAACTCCAAACATCGAAAAACCTAATACAAGTGCTACTTTTTCAATTGATTTTTTCATTTTAGCGTTAATCATAAAAACCAAAAATAAAATAATTTATTACATTCTATCTCTTTGTCATTCGTATGTATCCAGAATACTGGTTATTTCTGCAAATATTTTATCGATGCTTTCGGTGCCATCCACGGTTTTTAACATCGACAGATTGAGGTAATAGTCAATGAGTGGTTGTGTCTGTTTAGCGTATACCTTCAGGCGGTTTTTGATAGCTTCCTCTTTGTCGTCATCTCTTTGATACAATGTGTTACCACAAACATCACACACATTCATGATTTTGGGGGGATTAAACTCTGTGTGATAGCTTGCTCCACATTTACACATACGCCTGCCAGATAACCGCTTGAGCAGTTCTTTGTCCGGGACAGTGATGTTTAATACCAGGTCCAGTTGCGTATCTGCAAGTATTTGATTTAGCGCTTCTGCCTGTGATATCGTTCGTGGATACCCATCAAGAAGGAATCCGCTTGAGCAGTCCGGTTTTGATAGTCGCTCTTTTATTATATCAATCAACACATTATCAGGTACTAATTCACCTTTATCCATATATGTTTTGGCTTTGAGTCCAAGCTCTGTTCCAGCACCCAGGTTTTCCCGTAGTATATCTCCAGTAGATATGTGTGGTATCTGGTACTTATCTGCGATTCTTTTTGCTTGTGTGCCTTTGCCTGCTCCCGGGGGTCCAAGCAACACTAATCTCATTTTATACATTTCCTCCAAATTGCATAGTTCCATTGTTTTTAACTCTTTCGGCGAGAAGTCATCCCTCTGAATGTATGGGGATGAGTCACCGTACTGAAAGCATAATATATTTACCAAACAGAATTCCAAAACAAAAGATAACAGCACCAACGCTGGGAGTCTGTAACGGGATAACACACCAGAGTCCAAAACTCAAAAAAAATTGAAACCACGAGATTACACAAGACCAATCTCATGGAAATCTGTGTAGCCCTGTGTTTGGGTAAACTATTTATTGTGGACTCTCTTACGTCAGTTTCTTTACTATAGCACGATTAACATTCCTCCCAATTGTTCTATTTGCATATTATTCAGGATCCATATTTATTCAAAACGTGCGGCTCGTGCGTCATATAATCGCAGTCAATTTCAATAGTGAAATTTGATAGTATTCCAGGCATATTTGAAGTCGATGATTTATTATAGTTTGAGTACTAGTTAATGATATTGGAGAAATATTTGTGGAAACAGAAGTCTATGTTAAAGAAATAATGACTAAGGATGTTGTTACCATTGAGCTGCAGACTTCGTGTGTTGATGCTGCTAAAAAAATGAGTGAACATGGTATTGGCGGCGTTATTATTGTCGATAATAATCGTCCTGTTGGCATTGTCACTGAACAGGATATTGTAAGAAAAGTAGTTTCAAAAGATCTGCGTCCATCATCAGTTCTTACAAAGGATGTGATGACAAGACGTCTGATAACTATTCACCCAGCGCAGTTTGTCAACGAAGCTTCGCATAAAATGTTTAAAATGCGCATACACCGCCTTCCAGTCGTGGATGAGGGTAATCTTGTAGGGATTATCACAGATACGGACTTGCTCGTTGTATCAACTCAGATGGGAGAGATATTCTCAGAGCTTGTACAGATGAACGCTGAACACTTCCCACCTGAATCGGTTGAAACGGAAGCACTATCACAGGGTATATGCGAGGAGTGCGGAAGGCTCAGTGAAAGATTGGTGCTTACCAATGGAAGATATTTGTGTGAATTTTGTGCCGAGACAGAATAATTCAATTGCCTTCTCTTAAAAGGGAGGACTTGTATTGTGAGGAGGAAAAAGCAATTGGTTAATTGGAGGGTTGAAAAAGTGAAGAACGCACAACATAAGTTGCCGATAGATAGAGTTGTTATGTTTTTATTCGTTATTTCTACGCGCGTTGATGCAGGTGACCTAAAATGAAGGTAAATAAATTTATGCGGAAGCACGTGGTGTCGGTAGGAGAAAAAGACCATATCACACATGCACGTCAGATCATGCGAGATCATAATTATCAGATCTTGCCAGTGGTAAATGCAGACGATTGTTTGAAGGGGATTATAACTGATAAGGATGTAATGCGTGTTACATCTACACGTTCAAATGTAACGATTGATGGATTTGTCAGTGATGTTCCACTTATAACTGCAGAGGACGATATACGCTCAGTTTTGCGTTCCATGTCTGAACTGCGATTACGTTACCTACCGGTGGTTGACAGGCATGCATGCCCGGTAGTCACTGGTATTATTGGGTTAACACACATATTTACAGCACTTAACGAAAAAATACCTGAGAAAAAAATTTCTGATATCATGAAAACTGATGTTGAAACCTGTGAGCGTTCTGATGCATTAAACAAGGTATGGTCGAACCTGTTAAACTCCGGACTCTCAGGGATGCCTGTGATGGATAAAAAAGAGCCGGTTGGAATGATTACAATACATGACATTATAAAATCAGGCTATACACGTCTTGATCGTGAGGCACGCCGTGGCAGGGCACCAGCCAGGGTTGAAAAAATTATGAACACTCCCCTTTATACTATCACAAAGGACGAAACAGTTAAAGCTTGTATTGAGCAACTGTTGCGGTTGAATGTAGGACGTCTTTGTGTGATAGAAGGTGGAACACTTGTTGGTATGGTGGATCTGTATGATGCTGCACAGATAATGATTGGCACATGAATGCAAATCCACTGCACAACTTCGTTGTGCAGAAAATAACCAGTAATTCTCGATTGCGCAAGCAATCGAGTGCGTTGGCAATCGAGTAATGAAAACGTAAGGTAAAGTCTCATGACCATGGATGTGATATAATGACGTTACATAATCAAAATATTCCACAATCTGTAAGAAAAGATGCGTATAGCAAAAATCTTGGACCGGTTAGTTTTGAATCACGAATATCTGATCGTGAAGGTGATGTGATGACCATTGCTTCCCGTGAAGTGGTTATGATACCTCCCACAACAACTATCATGGGTGCTGCAAAGACTATGCTAACATATCATTTCAGACGACTTCCGATAGCTGATGCTGGCACAAACCGTCTTGTAGGAATCGTAACCAGTCTCGACATTGCCGATTTCATGGGAGGCGGGTTGCGTCATAATCTTCTTCAGAGCCGGTTTCACAACAATCTTCTTGCCGCGGTAAATGAAAGCATCAAAGAAATAATGGAAGAAAATGTGGTATCCCTAAATGAAAAAAGTTCAATCAATAATGCCCTTCGTATTATGATTGAAAAAAATATTGGCGGCATTCCAATTGTCGATGGTGATAACCGCATCAGGGCTATTATATCTGAGCGGGATTTTGTATGGCTGCATGATAATATGGCAACCAGTAAAAACGTCAAAGAATGTATGAGTAATAACGTCATAAGTATAAGCCCAGACCTTCCTATAAGCGAGGCTGCCAGCAATATGATAACTCATGGATTTCGCCGTTTTCCAGTCAAAAAGGAGGGGGTGCTATTTGGTATGATTACTGCTTCTGATGTGCTGCGATACCTTGCAAGCGGCGAAGTGTTCAATAAACTGATCAGTGCTGATGCGTCAGAGGCACTTGATGTGCCAGTAAAAGAACTGGTAACAAAAGAAGTGATAACTGTTGCCCCGGGGGTTGATATGGGAGCAGCAGCCCATTTAATGGTAGAGAATAAAATCGGTTCACTGCCAGTAGTTGATGATGAAAAACTTGTTGGAATCATCACAGAAAGAGATTTTATAAAATCGTTAATATAATTTAACTAAAGGTGTTAATATGATAAAACAGTGTATGACTACACAGGTGTATGCAGTATCAGCCGATGAGCCAATATCACGGGCAAGAAATCTCATGTTAAAACATGACATCGGACGACTGATTGTAATAGGAGAAGAAAATAATCCTGTTGGTATTGTCACAAAAAAGGATATTACGAAACGACTTTCCCAAGCTGAACCAACATGGAGACGCCGGCCCATCGATAATATCCCGGTAAGCCTTGTCATGACCGAAAACCTGCTTAATATCCACCAGGAAGCAACTGCAGCACAAGCAGCAGAAATAATGCTTGAAAACGAAATCAGTGGACTTCCAGTAATCAAAAAAGATAATGATGATGAAAAACTCGTTGGAATTATCACAAAACATGACCTGATCAGGCATTATTCAACGAAGGAATATATCACTAAAGTAAAAGACGTTATGGATACATACGTGGTGACAGTCAATATTCATCACACCATTGACCATGCACTCTATGAGATGAATGAGAATAATGTTAACGTAGTAGTAGTTCTAACAGAAGGAAACAAGCCTGCTGGAGTGATTTCAAGAGACAACCTGGCATTTACTGAGCTTACTGATGCTGATGGAAACGTGTATGGCAGGGAAGTTAAGATGGCAAGAAGAGATGTAGCAGCAGGAATGAAAAAATACAGGTACATCCGTGAGATGCCTCTTGTAGCAGAAGACGTTATGACCCCTCTTAATAAGACAATCACAAGTAATGAAAGAGTGGTTGATGCTGCAAAAGTAATGTCCACGATTGGAACAAAATCACTGATCGTAATTGATGACGAAATTGTTGGCATTCTACATGCCGATAACATTCTAAATGAAATCAAAAAACAAACGTAATTAAGGAGGAAACTATGCAAGTTAAAGATATTATGGTAGAGCCTTTACATATTGATAAGGCACAAACTCTTTCCAGTGCAATGGATATGATGGAAAAAACTGGAATGCGCAGGCTACTGGTCATGCACAATGGAAATATTTCAGGTTTTATCACCATGAGAAATATAGCGCGAGAGCTTGGAACCAGAAAAAAAGCAAGCCTTCCTGCGTCATCTCTGCATGTAACCAGTGCCACAACTGATAATTTCACCAAAGTGCTTCCTGAGATGAAACTAACAGAAGCAATTACAATCATCGACAAGACGGGGGGAGTGCTGGTTGTGACAGATAACAGCAGCACCATTGGCTGGATAACACCAAATGAAGTCCTTGAAAACATCAGGGTTCTTGATGGCAGTGCAGAAGATGCCATGATAAGAAAACCGATAACAGTGAATCCATCGAGCAGAGTATCACACACGAGAAGGCTAATTCTGGATAAAGATATTGGAAGACTGCCTGTTATGGAAGAAGAAAAACTCGTTGGAATTATTACGGAAAAGGATATAGCAAAAGCCATGCGAGCCTTCAGGGAGCTTGTATCAAGCAATCAGCAGGACAGCCGTATAAAAAACCTGATTGTTGAAGATATAATGACCAGGCAGGTTACTACTGTTGGAACAGATACCTCGTTAAGAGAGGTTGTAACAACCATGCTTGAACAGAACATTGGAGGAATACCTGTTATGAATGATGGCGAACTTGTGGGAATTATCACACGAAGAAATATAATAAAAATGCTTGCAAACAAACCGCTTAGTTAACAAGTCACCCGGTATCTGAATTGGGCAGCCCACAATATTAAAATTTTATTATCTGAAAGCTCGCATCTTTTGGGCATGTTCCATCCAGAAACACAACGCTCACACCTTTCTCTGCAATTTTTTCGTTTATAATTGTTGTATAGACATCTCTGGTTGCAGATTTCGCATCCACTGTGATAACATCTTTTACCATAGAAGCTACAACTTTTTTTAGATCCACTGCCTGCTGCCCACCGGTCATTGCTGCAATACCATTGCAGATTACAAACACAAGAAGATTACAATCGTTCTGCACTGCGTTGATGATGCCCTGCAGTCCAGAATGTGCAAGAGCAAAATCTCCAATCACTGCCACACCTTTGTTGTTGAATCCAAGTGCTATTCCAATGGCAGATCCAAGAGACACTGCCAGATCAACACTACCTTTAGGTGCCATTAGAATTGAGCACCCAACATCACCTGCTACTGGAAAATCAAAATCATCAAGAGCATCGTACAAAGGCATGAACGGGCAGTTGTGACACAGATAGACGCCGTAACCGCGGTGCTTTATTTTCTGTGGTTCGATGATGTTTTTAACCGAATTTAGGTCTATGTTTTCAAGTGCATCGCTTATGTGTTCACTGTTTATTCGACCGTAAGGAAGGTGTCCGGTATGTTTTCCAAGCACCCTGTCACAAAGCTGGTGCTCTATAAATGGTTCTGTCTCCTCGACAACAAGCACGCGTTGATGTTGTTTTAGAAACTCTTCTACACACCTCGCTGGCAGTGGATTTACAGCATTTAAGATAAGATGAGATATATTTTTCTCTTCTGCGATTTTTTCTGCTAAACCGGATGGATACCCGGACGAGATTATTCCGGTACTACCCCGCCTCACTATTTTATTCATCGGTGTATTCTCAACATATTCCTGCATCGCCGGATAAGAAGTTTGATGGAAGAGTTGATGTTTTCCCTGAAGAGTATAATCCCAGATGCTGCGGTCAAAGACTCTTGTCGCTGGCATTTTCCAAACTCTTCGTTTCACCTCGCCTTCAAGCCTTGTAAGTCTGCTTGTTATCCGAACGATTGATGGAGCCATCGTTTTCTCTGATAAACGATACCCCTCCATAATTGCATCGTAGATATACTGGGGAGTTGAGGGGTCGAATACCAGAGTCTCTGCTATTAAGCCGTAGTAACGTGAATCCTGTTCGTTCTGAGACTTCTTAGCACCAGGGTCGTCGCCTGCAATAACAACAATGCCAGCACCGATTGTATGCGTTGTAGAGGTTATGAGCGGATCTGCAAGGATATTCATACCGACATGCTTTGTAATAACAAGGCTTCTCTTTCCAACACCGGATGCCCCGATGCAGGACTCAAAGGCAATCTTTTCATTTACACACCACTTTGACTGAATGGGTGTGTTGAATAGTTCTTCCATAATATCTGTAATTGGATAACCAGGCACTCCAACGATATGCTCAACATGACTATCAAGTACAGCCTGTATAATTGCTGTTTTTCCATTAATCATTTGTTTCATTTGACAAAACCTCGATTACTACGTAATCGAGAATTCTTTCCGCACTCGATTG
>CAJHIR010000020.1 GCA_905067535.1 Candidatus Argoarchaeum ethanivorans | reverse complement strand
TGACATTGGAGAGCTCTTTAACAAAAAAGGAATCGAACTTTCAAATTTGTCAGGCAAGACAATAGCAATTGATGCTTACAACACACTTTATCAATTTTTAAGTATAATTCGACAGCGCGACGGTACACCACTAAAAGACTCAACCGGAAGGGTCACTTCACATCTTTCAGGATTGCTCTACCGGTGTACCAACCTGCTTGAAGCTAACATCAAACTCGTGTTCGTGTTTGATGGGGTGCCCCCGGGATTTAAAGCTGAAACCATAGAAAAGCGGATTCAACACCGCATCGCTGCACAGGAAAAATGGGAAAAGGCACTTGCAGAGGGAAGTGATAATGTAATGACCTATGCACAGGCAGCATCCAGGCTGGATGATTTTATGGTTGATGAGGCAAAAACATTACTTGCTTACATGGGCATACCAGTCGTACAGGCTCCAACAGAAGGCGAAGCACAGGCAGCATATATGGCAGGACATGGTGATGCTTATGCTGCTGCAACACAGGATTACGATTCCCTGCTCTTTGGGGCGCCTCTTGTGGTCAGGAATCTTGCTATTACCGGCAGGAGAAAGCTTCCGCGCAAAAACGTGTATGTGGATGTAAAACCGGAACTATTGAATGTCGAGGAAAATCTTAGCAGGTTGAACCTTACAAGAGAGCAGTTGATTGATATTGCTCTTTTGATTGGGACTGATTATAACGAGGGTATTAAAGGCATCGGTCCTAAAAAGGCGTTGAAATTGATACAGACACACAAAAATATAGATACTGTGTTAAAACATCTCGGCACGCAGATTAAAGAACTTGAAGTAATTAAAAACTTTTTTTATCATCCCGAGGTGCTTGAGGATTACACAATAGAATACAGAAAACCAGGAGCGGATGATATAATCGAATTCTTGTGTGAAAAACACGATTTTTCAGTTGAACGGGTTTCAAAGGCAGTAAAACGGTTGGAAGCAGCTTCAGATTTTAGGCAGAAGACCTTTGATGCGTGGTTCTGATAAAACCTGGTGCATTGTCCTGGAATATGTGGCTTTTTAATTTTGGCGCACCCTGTTAAGTACAAGGCTTATGTGTAGCGTTTTCTTCTTTCTTATCTCTACTTTAACCTTTAAAACTCTTTGAAAGCGTGTCAGGATTAACATTTCCATATATATCATCCACCATCTCGTCAACAAGTCTACAAACATGGTATTCATCGATTAAATCTGAAATACTTGGGGGAAACATCCAATTTTGATTATGGAGCCTTCTAATGAACGCCATATTACATAATATGGCTGGAAGAGTGATAAAACGTATCGGAACGATGTTAATTATGGGACATGCTCCGAAATTCTAGGTATCAGTGGGGATGAGGTCAATGGGATGAGCTGCGGGAGATGTGGGGTGGACGGGTGTTTATTATATTCTAATGACTCCATTGAAAAACCCCGTGCGATGGCCACTCCATATTCAAGCCGAAGAGGATTTTCGAATTTGATTAAGAACCTTCCGTCCCATTGGTGTCAATTCGAACCATTCGATTTTATCAAAATCCATGGGATCTTCAGGGAACTCATGATTTTCAATTTTGCTACGTAATTCAACGAAATCTAAGTCGAACACCGCTTGATATTGACTATCAGGGTAACCTCCTATAGCCAAGTCCTTAAACATTCCGTCATAAGTTTCATCTACAAAAACTTGGGAAGAAAGAAGAGAAACCAAATCTGCTATTTGCGTTTCGTCATCAAAAATACCTTGTTTAATCAATCCCTCAACTCCACCTATCTCTGTGAAGCTAATAGATGACGCTCCAATAAGATCTAAAAGCTCGCTAGCTAACACCATAACTCTAATGCAAATAATTTCGTCAATCTTGCTCCCATCATGAGCCGCGTAGTTTCTATAATAAGAAAATGCACCTTTAAATAATGATTTTGCTTGTTCCTGAAGTTCATCCCCTAAAGGGATTTTTAACTTGATGCTTTTTCCCGCTCCGAAAACTTGGTTAACCAATCTTACGCCAAATAGCTTTTCTCCAATTCCTGTTTTCTCCTTGATTGCAAGTTCTACTTGCTTCATTGATTCGGAAGCCGCTTGAGGAAAATAACCGTCCTCGTAGAGGGGTTTGCATTTATAGATTATCCTTTGATGTAACAATTTATCTATGTCGATCTTTGTCATCCCATACTCACCTCATTCTTACCTGAATTGTGTCATTTTTTAGGAATTTTTAAGACACAGATTAACATCGACTTACACTGATTTTACTTTTTCAGTATTTTTACTGGCGAAACCAAACTGTTCTATGGAAAAGATGGGTTGTTGTCTGAATACAGGTATGAGTTGACGTATTCTTCCGGACTTACAACGTTTCCAATTATGATGATTGCGCTTTTGGTAATTTCCGATGCTTCTACCTTATCTGCAATGTCCTTGATCGTGCCGCGTATTATTTTTTCATCCTTCCACGAGGCATGGTATACAACCGCAACAGGCGTATCTGAAGGCATCCTAATTCTTGCCATAATATCCCTGATTTTATCTGTGCCAAGAAACAGTGCCATTGTCATGTTGCTATGTTCTGAGAGACTCGCAAGGTCATCGTCTTCAAGTGTCGTACCTCTTGGTCTTGTAATTATCACGGCTTCTGATACGCCTTTTAAGGTAAGTTGTGTTTTCAGTGCTGCACTTGCTGCAAAGAGTGATGAGACGCCTGGTATGATCGCAACGTTTAGACCTTTTTGTTCAAGCTCTCTGATTTGTTCTGTGATTGCACCATAGATGGATGGGTCTCCCGAATGTAGTCTCACAACTGTTTTACCTTGCAGCGCACTTCCAATCATCAGATCTATTATTTGATCAAGCTTCATACCATGGCTGTTAACAGTCTCACCTTTTGTGTATTCCAAAAGTTCCCTGTTTACAAGTGAACCTGTATAGATCACCACGTCTGCAATTTCAAGCAGTTCCTTCCCGCGCACTGTTATAAGTTTTGCATCACCTGGTCCTGCTCCAACAAAGTATACGGTTTTCATGGCTTCCTCGCTAATATCATACTGAAGTAGCTTCCTTTTTCCGGAAGAACTGTACTGATGTGTTCTTTTTCTGAGAACAAGTTTTCAAGATAGATAAACTCATTGTAGCCATCCTTTTCCAGCTCTTTCGCTATTTTTCTTGGTTTTACTGCTTTTAGTACAATTTTTGATTTGTTCTCTGATCCGTCAGTAACCTCAAATGAATGATCCATCTGTATGTTTGCTCTTGCTGCAAAGGATGTAATAGCACTAACACCTGGAACAGTGGTGATTGCTAGTTCAGGATATTGTTTACTGATGATACGCCGCAGATGTGTAAAAGTCGAGAAAAAGTTTGGGTCTCCTATAACGGCAAAGGATACGAGTTTATCCCAAGCTTGCGATGCAATAATTCTTGCATTTTCATCCCAGTGTTTCTCCAGAGTTTCCTGGTTGTATGTCATAGGAAAATTCAGAATTTCGGATGCAGCGTATGGTTTTATTAGTTTGGCAGCAAGTTTACCAGGAACATATACTTTTGCACTCTGCTCAAGGATTTTTACAGCTTTTAGTGTCAGGAGTTCAGCATCTCCTGGCCCAATACCAACACCTACTAACATGTAACACCTACTAACATTTATGTGCCTCCGGTTGCTGCACTGCACAACTTCGTTGTGCAGAAAATAACTCTTGATCCAACACCTACTAACATTGTGTACCTCCATCTGCGGCCGTTACAATGTAGACCGGGTTGCATGGTTTAAACATCGTCTCTCCCTCAAGTGCATAGCTTTTTGATATGCTCACATGGACGGCTTCAGTGAATATATTAAGGCTGTTCATATACTGGATGGTTCTAGCCACTGTTTCAATTCGTACTGCATTGACCACAATTCTCTTTGCTCCTGCTTTTATTGAAGCATTAATGCTGTCTTCTATCTGTCTGGTGCCGCCTATAAAAGCACAGTCTATTTTCATACCTTCCAGTGCAATTGATGCCTCATCTTCTATGAGTGTGACGTTTTTTATGCCGCACTCTTTCAGGTTATATTCTGCTGTGCTTATGGCAGTACTTCTATGGTCTATAGCATATATATGCTGTGCTATTTTTGCTGCTTCTATCGTTACTGCTCCACTCCCGCACCCGATATCTGCCATTGTATCAGTTGATTGCAGTTGCAGTTTCAGAAGGCTTATTGCTATTATTTCCGGTTTTGTCGGACCTCCACTGCATTTTTTTATCATGACAATAACATACCATATAGAGTATACATAACCTTATCGTTTCACGATTATGAGGTGATCTAATAGCCTCAGTAGAAGCCGTCAAATTAGCTTTTTGATTTAAAACTCTATCTCTTTTTTGTGACCGTTACATTACATGTTGGTGCTCTTAAGGCAATTGGATAAAATCAAACATCGAATCTGAATCAACTCCTATGGAATACATTGTATTCTTATCTTTATTTGATCCCGAAGAATAGAAATGGAAATTTTTATAAAACACAATAGTCTTGAAAAGTTTCCAGCGCCCGTTGAAAAACTCTTTGCAGCATCAATAATCGGTTGAAAAAGGGAAAAAATATGTTCTGCTTGATTGGATGTTTTGGGAGTGTCGTAATCAAGATACCGGAACATCCCATCCAATCTTGTATTCAGAGTAAATCTGCCTAAACCTTCTCGTGTAACACCCAGTATCTCGGCAAGGTACTTCTGTTCTTCTTCCCCATTTTATATTGCCTTAAGGCCCATTCGAGTCTCTTTTTATTTTTTATTTTTACCATCCACCCAGGATCTATTCCTGAGAGGAAATTTTTTTGGGAAAAGACATTCATTTTCTCAAGTCATAAAGCTTATAGCTAAAAAGCTCTATCCATTTTTAAATTATTTGATTATGAGGTAATTCTATGGATCGCAATATAAGAGTTGAGAGACTCATTGAAACCCCAATCGAACAGCAGGAGATAGAAATAGTTGAGAGAAAAGGCATAGGTCATCCTGATAGCATTGCTGATGGACTGGCTGAAACGGTCAGCCGTGCACTGTGCAATCTATATAACGATACATGTGGCACAATACTTCACCACAATACTGACCAAGTGGAGATTGTTGCTGGTCGTTCTGCACCGGCTTATAAAGGTGGCGACCTCATATCTCCTATTTATGTATTATTGAACGGTCGTGCAACCAATGAATTCGAGGGCAAAGTCATAGCAACTGATACAACAGCAATCGAAGCTGCAAGAATATTTCTTAAAGAGACCATTCCCAACATCAATCCTGAAAAGCACATAATTGTTGATTGTAAGCTTGGGGCTGGATCAACAGACCTCCAGGATGTGTTCAAACGCGGGCGTGCGCCTCTTGCGAATGACACCTCTTTTGGTGTGGGTTTTGCACCACTATCTGAAACAGAAAACCTCACCTACACAACAGAGCGATTCATGCTTGAAACCCTTAAAAAAAGAGGACTTGCTGCCATAGGCGAGGACATAAAAGTCATGGGTTTTCGAGAGGGTAATGCCATTAATCTTACTATTGCCTGTGCAATCATTGGAAAGTACGTGGACGATCTTGATTCTTACCTGAGCATCAAAGAAGAGATTACAGAAAAAATCCTTGACAGATCAGCGAAATATACAGACCGTGATGTTAATGTTATTGTGAATGCTGCAGACAACATTGAAAAAGGATCAGTGTACTTAACCGTTACAGGCACTTCTGCTGAAATGGGTGATGACGGCTCTGTTGGACGCGGCAACCGCTGCAATGGTTTGATAACACCACACCGCCCGATGAGCATGGAAGCAGCAAGTGGCAAGAATCCAATCAATCACTCTGGCAAGATATACAACCTTGTCTCAAACAAAATAGCATACGAGGTAGCAAAGAAAGTACCTGGAATCCAGGATATATACATACGCATCCTTTCATGCATCGGTCGCCCCATTGACCAGCCTCTTGTAGCAAGCGCACAGGTTATACCACAGGATGGTGCAGATATGACACTAATTAAACGCGAAACCGTGGTCATAATGGATGAATGGCTCGCAGATATAACCAGGATAACTGAAATGTTGGTAGAGGGCACGATAAAAACATTCTAAAACACAAACCTTTAGATCAACACAAACGCTGACTGATTCCTGTCCTGCAAGGAGTTTTGGGTAACTCCCGCAGAGACTCTGGGCATGTCGCTGGGAGTCTGCGACCTAAAAATAATTGCGGATACCTGGTCTCTGCAGCACGATTTCAGATTTCAGGATTATCAATGCTTTTGGTATCGCCAGGTCAGAAATTATACCCTTTTTCTCCATGCTGCGTCTGATCGAGCCCGATGTTCTCCTCGCTCACAGAAACTTTGAGTCCAAGCGTCTTATCCAGAACAAAACCGATCACAAGGGTGCAGACAACTGCGTACACCATCGTAATCACGACTCCCTCGAATTGCAGGAAGAGCTGGTGTGCGTTGCCTGAGAGTAGTCCTGTAGCACCAACAGTTGCAAAGACACCGGTTAACAGTGCACCGGTGGTTCCGCCAACACCGTGAACACCAAAGACATCAAGCGAGTCATCGTATCCGAGCTTTCCTTTCAGCATCACTGCGCTGTAGCAGACAATCCCTGCAACAATCCCGATAGCGATTGCAGCCATCGGTGTTACGAATCCTGCTGCTGGCGTGATTGCCACTAGACCAGCAAGGATTCCGGTTGCAAATCCAAGTGCAGTTGGTTTTCCGGTGCAAAACCATTCCACAATCATCCACGTGAGCCCGGCTGCTGCTGGTGCGACGAACGTTGTCATGAACGCGAGCGCTGCAATCTTGTCTGCAGCCAGCGCAGATCCGGCATTGAACCCGAACCAGCCAAACCAGAGAAGCCCTGCACCAAGAAGCGTGAGTGTGACATTATGCGGCTTGATCACATCCACACCATACCCTCTCCGTTTGCCAAGGAAGACGAGAATCGCAAGCGCCGAAATTCCTGATGTGATGTGGACGACGGTTCCGCCTGCAAAGTCAAGTGCCTCGCCTGTCAAAAATCCGCCGCCCCAAACCCAGTGACAGACCGGGGCATAAACGAGCAGACTCCAGATTGTTACGAATGCGATGTAGCTCTTGAACTTGATGCGCCCGACAACCGCACCTGAAATGAGGGCTGGCGTAATGATCGCAAACATCCCCTGGAACGCAATAAATGCATACGTTGGAATCGTCCCGGTCGTTGAATTGTAGTCGATCCCTTGCAGGAAAAGGTGATCAAGTCCACCAACAAACCAGTTCCCATGACTGAATGCAAGCGAGTATCCAACAACAACCCACAGCACAGCGACGATTCCCATCACAACAAACGAGTGCATCATACTGCTTAGAACGTTCTTTCGCCTGACCATCCCTCCATAGAAGAGTGCAAGTCCAGGGAGCATGAAGAGAACCAGTGCTGACGAGATCAATACCCACGCTGTATCTGCAAAGACGATAGCCATTTTTCTACCTCCCTATCCACTCATCAGATCGCATCAGAACCGACCTCGCTGGTACTGATCCTTATGACATCCTCGATAGGTAGGACAAATATCTTGCCGTCACCGATCTCGCCTTTTTCATTTGTCTTTGCTCCTTTCTGGATAGCTTCGATTGTTGGTGCAAGAAAATTATCGTTTACCGCTATTTCGAGCTTAATCTTTTCGAGAAGGTTTACTTCGCGTTCAAATGCCCGGTATACCTCTAAATACCCTTTCTGAGCGCCATATCCCGATACTGGCGATACCGTCAATCGGTTCACCTCAACCTTCTGAAGCTCCCTCGTGACCGAATCCAGCCGTTCAGGTCGTATGATTGCTATAACATATTTCATGGGTTATCGGAGGGTGATTACCTGTTAACTACATATAAACATTACTATTTCAATAGCTTTGTGGTAATTATTATAATTGATAGTCCACTTCGAGATTGTCCAGTAACTCAGGTGGTTAACACTGTTTTGAAGTTGTTGTTGATTCGAGTCTCGCGGGAGCTGCTCCCAGGTTTAAATATAAGAGATATTCCAGCGTTTCAACTGCAACACCATGTGATGTGACAGCCCCTGATCACATCCAACTGTTGAATGAATTGCCAATCCCCACTTTTAAAGTGGTGAGCATTTACTGGAAGATTTTACGGCTATGTCTCTTCGTCTTTGTTTTTTTTCTTTGCTGGTTTTTTGAAGTGTTTTGCTACTTGTCGTATCAGTATGATATCTCCAATAGCAACTACCCATCTAAATGGAAGGATTACGCCCTGCTGGTCAAACAGATTGGGATTTAGCTTTCTGGCTGCAATCCCAATGATTTTTTGCTCATTCAGGTCAAGCTCAACATCACCAACTTTGCCGATATACAGGCCTTTATCTGAGTAGATATCTAATCCAAGTAGAGTAGAGATTTCTGCACGCATGAAACTTCCTCTGAAATATAATCAAATTAGAGTAATATTAAACTGTGGATGTTAATATTTTCTCTGTTTTTAAATGTATAGGAAAATATAAACTTTCATATACTGCCAGTGAACGCAAACAACGTAGGCATTTACCGGATTGATTATTATTACAATCTAACTGATGTTGTTGATATTTAACCTTTTCCCAATTTTTTTCCTGCGTAACCGGGCTATCAAGTGAAGAACCTCCTGGTTTCGTTCTGCTCAGATCCGGGGCATCAGTTGGGCTGGATGTGCGTGCATGTCCTGTATAAATACGAGAAGTTTATTAGTGTTAGAAGTTATCTGGTGTCTCTGCCTTGAAAACACAGATAGAATATGCAAAAGATGGTACTGTCACATCCAGGATGAAGAAAATAGCAAAAACAGAGAATGTTGACCCTGAAGTACTGAAAGATAACATTGCAGAAGGAAAAACCGTGATTATGGCTCGCAGCAACCACTTGTGTGGAATTGGTTGCAGACTTACGACAAAGATCAATGTCAATATTGGCACATCCAGTGCATCCATACACAAGGAGAAAGAAGTTGAAAAGGCAAGAGTTGCAGAAGTCTACGGGGCAGATACTATAACAGATCTTTCGATGGGTGGGGACATAACCGGGATACGCAGGCAGATACAGAGCAACACCAGTGTGCCGCTTACTACAGTACCAATATACCAGTGCGTAGCAGAGCACAGCTTGAACAATCTCACAGCATGCGATCTTCTGGCACAAATCGAAGAACAGGTGAAAGAAGGTATAAGCTCAATAGTACTCCATTTTATCACACCACAACTGCTCCGGCAACTAAAAACAAGCAACCGTGTATTTGCAATGGTCTCAAAAGGCGGAAGCTTCACAAGCCTCTATATGATAAAAAACAACACGACCAACCCGTACCTTGAACACTTCGATGAAATACTCCAGATACTAAAAGAAAAAGACGTTGTACTATCACTTGGGAACACACTGCGGAGTGGCTGCGTCTACGACACACCCGACGAGATACAGAAACAGGAAATAGAACTTAATGCAGCACTTGCCAAAAGAGCTAATGACTCCTGTGTACAGGTAATAATCGAGGGGATGGGCGGGCACATGGCACCTGCCCTTATAACAAAACATGTCAGATATCAAAAACAAATAGCAAACCGCCCACTGTTCGTATCAGGACCACTTCCCACAGATATAGCAATCGGCTACGACCATATAGCAGCAAGCATCGGTGCAGCCATGGCAAGCGGGGCAGGAGCGGATTACCTCTGCATGATTACACCAGCAGAACACCTGTGCTTGCCAGATGTGGAACACATAAAAGAAGGACTTATAGCCTTCAAAATAGCAGCCCATATAGGAGACAGTATTAAGTACAGTCCATCAGATAGTGATAAACAGCTCGCAATCCATCGAAGCCAGCTTGACTGGGAACGACAACTCTGTTATGCCATTGAACCGCTGAAGCCACGACAACTGTGTCCCAGAGATGGAAAATGCACGATGTGCGGAAAGTACTGCGCCGTAAAAACAATGAAAAACTACCTTGAACAGACACGCAACAATCTTGATTGTAACCCCTGATTGCCAACGCACTCGATTGCTGCGCAATCGAGAGCCTACTCAAATCAACAGTTATTTTCTGCACAACGAAGTTGTGCAGTTGCTATTATATTTCCGCACAACGAGAAGTTGTGCGGTGCGTGAACAAGCATGAAACAAGTAACCCTCATACCAGTAAAAACACCACTTATAACCCCAAAAGATAACATTACAGATGTCATAATCAGGTCCCTGCAAAAACAAAATATCACACCACAAAACCATGACATAGTAATAATCGCAGAATCAGCAGTAGCCACAACAGAGGGTCGGGTCATAAACCTTGACAGCATAACGCCTACCCAAAAAGCAATCACAATAGGAAAAAAATATGAGGTAGACCCACGTGAAACACAACTCATAATAGAAGAAGCTGATGAAATCCTTGGAGGTGTGGATGGCGTAGTGCTTACAATAACAAAAGGCATGCTTTCACCAAATGCAGGTATCGATGCATCCAACGCACCAGAAAACCACGTTACACTCTTGCCAGGAGATCCACAGGCAAGCGCACAGCAGATACAACACGCACTACAACAACACTACCACTGCCAACTCGCGGTAATCATAAGCGACAGCCGCACACAACCCCTGCGACTCGGCACAGTTGGAATAGCAATAGCATGCAGCGGCATAGAACCAGTAGAAGATGCACGAGGAAGCTCTGATCTATACGGTAAACGACTCGCAATCACGCGAAAAGCAATAGCTGATAACCTTGCAAGTGCAGCACAACTATTGATGGGCGAAGCAGATGAAAGCATACCAGTAGTTATTGCAAGAGGCGTCACCGTAACAAGAGGCAGCTATCACATACCGACAATACCAAGACATGAATGCCTGTTCTTCGGTGCACTTGAGATGCCTGGGGATCAAGATTGAAGATGTGTACAGTGCCAGTTCAGAGTTTCACTGCCCCAACATCTTCAAAGCCCTGTCGCTGTCCTGTTCCAGCTTCTGCTTCAAGTTTTTTAGGATATAGCAGCAGTTTCACTGCGTTTTGAGCATGTTCACGTGTTCGTTGTTCTGCAAGCCACACAAGTTGTTTTTCATCCTCTGCTTCGTCTTCATACACAAACACTTCGATGATGTGTGTGTTTGTCATTAGCTGTGCGATGATGTGTCCCTGTGATGCTTCATGAGCACATGTTTTGTCAATTACCTGTGCTCCAGGCATTCCAAGCGACAGGACAATATCACAGCCGTGCTCCTCTATGAGCTTTTTGGCAGCTACAGGCAGGTCTTTTACTCCAGGTACCACATATCTCTTGATTTTCACTGAAGCATGTTTTTTTATTTCATCGATAGCAATCGCACCCATGTCAACACGTGCAAAGGTGGTATCTGCAACACCAATTTTCATCTACATCGCGCAAAAGATGTTACATCCGAGGGGACTCTGGAAAATTGCGCACACCTCCTTATTCTTTTTTCTGTTTTGTCCCTTATTTTTTTCATGGTTGTAAAATACAATTTTTTTCATCTTCTTTTCCTCTGTAGATATACCAATAATAATCCGATAACCGCAACCATCGCAACAAATCCGGGCGTACTATACCCTGCTGGTTCGGATGTGCCTGCCGTCTGGTCTGCGCCCACCCGCATCCGTGAATCTGATATCATCGCCATCCGGCTGTGCCTCTTCCGGAAAGTCACTTCCAGATAACTCCACCAGCACCTGATAATCACGGAGCGTCTCGCCAGAGTTCTCACAAATCGGGACCTCCAGCTGGTATTTCCATGTTCCGCTCTCTGAATTCGAAAGGCTTGCAGCAGCACATGTACCTGCAAGAATTATGAGCAGTACGCCCACAATAATCAGTATTCTCATTTCACCTCTATTCTCATATTTTAATCCTCCAATCATTATTCAATTAGTTTATTGATCACCTCTGTAAACTCATACAGATCACCTATCTCTTCTTTCAGGTAATAGTACACCTTTGAATCATCAACCTTTCCATATCTGTGGATAAGGAGATTCCTGAAGCTCACCATGTCTTCAAGCCGGGCTTTAAGCTTCTTTGGAATTATTTTATTGTCAGCAATCTTCCTGAGCGCATCCCTGTTGTCCTTTGGCAGCCCAAACCCTTTCCCTGCAATTATTAGATTGCATATATCCAGAACATTCTCGCATGCAAGTTGAAATGTCCTCTCACATGCCCGCTTCCTCAGACGTTCTCCAAGATACTCACCCTCCTCATCCGGAATATCTTCATTAAGCTCCACGATATACACACTGAGTTCACTCAACTTGTCTTTTATCCTCTCAATATCCATGTTTAACCAGCCTGCATCTTTCGCATACGTTCTCGTACTGTCTTGTTGTAGTATTCCCTGTGTTTCTTGTATTTGGAATATTCTAAATCTGTCTCTTTCTCAATGGTCAATAAACGATACATATCCTTTGAGTAAAGCACCTTTCCCTCCTCGAAAATTTTCTTTCTTATATGTAGCGGTAATTCAAAAAATATTGAAATATCTACACCAGAAGGCATAATAGACTCAAGTGTCAATCGCTCTTTTAAGCCAAGCTCTCTTAATGGAACGATACAAATATCAATATCCCGCCAGTATTTTCCTTTTACCCTCGATCCAAAAAGCAGGACGCTATCCACGAAAGTGAAAGTTTTTATCAACTCAATAACCTTACTGACTTTCACTTCAACAATCTCACTCTTATTGGTCTTAGCCCTATTATCTTCTCTCAACATGCAGATATCCCAAATGACCACATATTACTTTATAACTCTTGCACCCAATCCTCATGGTTCAGATTAGAATCCATAATCAGCCCATTTTTCATCCACTAATTTTTTTATATCTTCTCGCATACTGACAACATCTGGCCACTCCCTGGTAAATCCCTCGTCTTTGCGTTTTATTGTAGCGTCGATGCCCATTTTTGAGCCAATGTTTGGCATGGCAGATGCATGATCAAGCGTGTCTGTAGGGGTATTCGGGATTATCATAACATCTCTTGCCGGATCGATTCTGGTAGTTGCTGCCCACAACACTTCCTTTAAGTTGTGCACATTAATGTCCTGATCTACAATAATAATGGTTTTGGTGAACATCATCTGGCCAAGCCCCCATAATGCAAGCATGACCTTTTTTGCCTGTGCAGGGTATCGTTTTTTGATTGATACAATGGCAAGATTGTGAAATACTCCTTCAACTGGAAGGTTCATATCAACAATCTCCGGCAGTTGCATTTTTAGCAGTGGTAGGAATATACGCTCGGTCGCCTTGCCAAGATAAGCATCTTCCATCGGGGGGCGTCCCACGATTGTGGCATGATATACCGGATTTTTTCGATGCGTGATACAGGTGATGTGAAACACCGGGTACTTGTCTTCGAGTGAGTAATAGCCTGTATGGTCTCCAAAAGCCCCTTCGATAGAGAGTTCCCCGGGAGCTACATATCCTTCGAGTATGATTTCTGCTGCTGCTGGAACGTACAGGTCTACAGTTTCACATTTTACAAGTTTAACGCTTTTGTTTCGCAGAAATCCCGCAAACGCCATTTCATCAACGCCATCCGGGAGTGGGGCTGTTGTTGCGTATACAACTGCCGGGTCTGCACCAATGGCGACAGCAACCTCCAGTTTTTCATCTTTTTCAACATCCTGGTAGTCTCGTGCCCCGTGTTTGTGTATCTGCCAGTGCATCCCGGTAGTCCGCGAATCAAATTTCTGGAGTCTATACATTCCAACATTCTGCTTACCTGTGTGCGGGTTCTTTGTGAACACAAGCGGTAGCGTTATAAATGGTCCGCCGTCTTTTGGCCAGCACGTAAGAATTGGGAACTTATCAAGATTTACCTCATCTCCTCCAAGTATAACATCCTTGCAAGGTCCTGTCTTGACCCTCTTTGGAAGGAAAGCTGACAGTTCTTTTAACTGCGAGAGCATCTTAATACCTTCCCACAAACTCCTGGGCGCTTCGATCTTTGTCAGGCTCTCAATGCGATCTGCTATGTCATCAAGTTTTTCAACTCCAAGAGCAAGAGACATGCGCTCTATGCTTCCAAACACATTCGAGAGAATCGGTATGTCGCTGCCTTTCACATTTTCAAAAAGCACGGCAGAGCCATTGTTTTTCATAAGACGATCCAGAATTTCGGTAACCTCAAGGTTGGGGTCTACTTCAGTAGTTACTCTTTTTAACAATCCATGCTCTTCAAGCAGTGTCATGAACTCATGAAGGTCGTTGTAAGCCATATCATCACTCCTGATTTGTCAATCAAGCTTGATAGCTTTTG
>CAJHIR010000019.1 GCA_905067535.1 Candidatus Argoarchaeum ethanivorans | reverse complement strand
TTTTGGACCACGTATCTTGTGTGCTGAGATGGAAAGCAAATCCACGCACAGATCGTCCACGTTTACAGGTATCTTAGCTGCCGACTGTACTGCATCGGTATGGAAATATATACCTCTATCCTTTGCAATCCTGCCAATTTCATTTACAGGTTCAATGGTACCGATTTCATTGTTGGCATGCATAATAGTGATTAAAACCGTATCCTCCCTGATTGCAGACCTCACATCATCAGGATTTACCATGCCATATTTATCTACTGGAATGTAGGTTACTTCAAACCCGAGTTTTTCAAGGTGCTTGCATGTATAAAGCACAGCATGGTGCTCGATTGTACTTGTGATTATGTGTCTTCCATGGTTTCTGTGCCTGTAAGCAGTGCCTTTTATGGCAAGATTGTCTGATTCAGTGCCTCCGCCTGTGAAGATAATCTCTTCTGGTTTTGCACCAATAAACTCTGCCACTGCCGCTCTTGAATTTTCAAGAGCTTGTTTTGCTTCTCTGCCAAAGCTGTGAAGGCTTGAAGCATTGCCAAATTTTTCAGTAAAATACGGAAGCATTGCTTCTACGACCAGAGGGTCAACAGGGGTTGTTGCACCACAGTCCATGTAAATTTGCTTCATAATAAAGACATTAACTTGGTATTTTGATTTAAAAGCATATCTATCATTTCAAATAATTTCTTTCTATACCTTATGCAAAGCACCTTGTGGTATCATATTTTATAAACGCAATGGCTTGCATGTTTCAACTCGACCATTAATGTTCTTATATATCCACGCTTAAAAAAGCTCGCTTCGTGGCTTGTCCCAACCGCAAGCTCTGCTGCTGGGTATAATAATTAAATCAAGAACAAAAGCTTTATCAGTCAAAACACCATTGGTTGTACTCTAAATAGAACTGCCTGGGTAGGGTAGCTGGAAATCCTGTGGGACTGTGGATCCTTCGACTCGGGTTCGATCCCCGACCCGGGCCCTGAACTTTCACTCCAAATGATTTTTCACGTTTCTTGCATATTGTTTGAGGTCTTTTACCATTTTCTCTTTTATCAGTGGTGTTAAGCACTTGAGTATGATGCTTTTTGGCTCAATTTCCATCGTATACATCACACCAGTGTTGCCATTTTCGAGAGCCTTGATTGTTGTTGATCCGCCAACTATTGCATCATCGCTGTGACCAATCCATTTGCCATGATGTGGTGGATCAAGTTCAATGGTTTTACCTCTTATTTCCATTCTCTTGACAAACGGCCCAACTCTGAAATCGAATAACCAGTGATGAGTATCGTAACCAGTTGGTTTGCAGCTGACACATCCTGGAATAGAGCAAGCATAATTGCGAACATCTCCAAGGTATGCCCACACCACTTCAACAGAGGCTTTTACTGTAAATCTTATTTTTGAAGTGATCATGCAGATCAGGTTTTTTGTGAGTTTATTTCTGTCCCGTTATGCGCACCTTTGATTGCTTCAAGGATGTTTTCAGGGTTGCTCCCATTAAAAATGATTGTATGGATTCCACATCGCTCAATAATCTTTGCAGCCAATGCGTCAATAGGCGAGTTAGAACCTGCTTTTATACCCATCTTCATCACGATATCTACAAGTTCCCCTGGTGTTAATCTCGGCAATTTTTTTGCCTGTGGATTTCTTTTTGGGTCTGCTGTATAAACACCATCAACCGAGGTTGCAATAAGAAGCTTTTCTGCATGAACATATTCCGCAAGCACCGCTGAAACAGCATCGGTTGTCTGGCCTGGAGCAACTCCACCCATCACAACTACTGGAAATGATGATGCATTTTCAGCTTCCCGGTAATTTGTTGGCACTTCCGGGTAAGCGGTGCTTCCAAGTGCTGCTATAAGAATACTTGCGTTTAAGCGTGTGACTTCAATTCCAATAAAATCGCATGATACCTCATTTGCTCCAAGTTTCCTTGCAACACTGATATAATCCCGTGCAACATTGCCGCCGCCAGTAACAACAAACACGTTATCGTGTGCTGCTATCTGTTTTATAACTTCTGCATACTTTCCAATTCGTTCATAATCAAAATCCTTTACAAGAACCGAACCGCCAATTGATATCACAACAGTCATTTTTGCACCATTTTTAATGTCAGTACCATATCAAAAAGCCACATTTAAGTAATGAAGTAATAAAATTGCGGCTGCACCAGCCACCCCCCCGATTGCACATATAGCAATAACTACCCATGTATATGCAATGTCAAGCCCAAGAAGTATATTGCATGCCACCAAAACAATAAACCCAAGCAGGGTATTGATAATCATATGCTTAATTGTTTTTAAAAGTAGGTAAGCCACTATCGCAACGATGACAACAATGATGAGAAGATTATACTCGATAAACATGGTAGTATGCCTTTAACATATTCTAACTTGACTTCGTTAGTTATTAATCTTTGCATCACCGCATTCTTCCGCCACCTCTTCCCTGTCTTTTCCTTCTTCCGCCACGAGCAGGTATTACATGCCTATCTTGCCACCAAAGATTGCTATCAGAGGTGATTGCTCCGACAGGACATGCTGCTGCTGCTTCATCGATGCATTCAGCACTCGAATTTTTCAGAACAGCTTTTTTCTCTTTCACTTCAAAACCATCAGGGCATATCTTAACACACACCCCGCATCCAGTACATTTATTTGTATCTATTTGTGCCATTTATATCTCCTCCTCTTGATTGCTTACACACTCGACTACTTCGTAGTCGAGAATTAAATGTTTTGCTACACGTGGTGTGTGCAGTTCTGTATACGCAGAAAGTATGCAGCTCTGCACAACGAAGTTGTACAGTTCAGAATCGTGTTTGTACTGCTTTTGCATGTGCATACAAACCCTCTGCTTCTGCTATTGTTGTAATTGTGTCTTTAAGTGTTGCAAGCCCTTTTTTGTTTATTATCTGGATAGTTGTTTTTTTGGTGAAGTGGTCGATGTTAAGTCCTGAGTAGATTCTGGCGTATCCTGCTGTTGGAAGTACATGGTTTGTGCCTGATGCATAATCGCCTGCTGATACGGGAGCGTAATTGCCTATGAATATAGAGCCTGCATTTTTGATTTTTTCAAGAAGAGCCTGTGGGTTTTTGACGATGATTTCAAGGTGTTCTGGTGCAAAGCTGTTTGAAAATTCGATGCACTCTTCTATTGTTGGTACGGTGATTATTGCTGCATTTTGAAGCGATTGTGTGATTATTTCTTGCCGTTCACAGCTTTTTATTTCATCTTCTATGATTTGTTGGACTTCTGCTGCAAGCACATTCGAGGTGGTTACAAGTATGGATATTGCAGCAGGATCGTGTTCACATTGTGCAAGCATATCCCATGCCACGTGAGATGGTTTTGCTGTGTTATCTGCTATTACCAGTATTTCACTTGGTCCTGCCGGAAAGTCAATTTCACATTCACCTCGCACAAGTGTTTTTGCAGCGGTAACGTACGCATTCCCAGGTCCAACGATTTTATCTACTTTTGGTATGGTATCAGTCCCATATGCCATTGCTGCCACTGCCTGCACGCCACCAACCTTGAATACCTGATCTGATCCTGCAATGTGGCAGGCTGCAAGGGTTGCAGGATGTATGCATCCATTTAGTCCCGGTGGTGTGCATACGATGACTTCACTAACACCTGCAACTCGCGCAGGTATGATGGTCATAAGCGCTGTGCTTGGATATGCTGCCCGCCCTCCTGGTATGTATACACCGATTCGTTCAAGAGGTGTTATTTTTTGCCCGAGCGTTATTCCATCACTGATTTCTGTATACCAGTCGCCGATTTTTTGTTTTTCATGAAACTTTCTGATGTTTGAAGCTGACAATTCAAGATGCTTGAGTAATCGAGGGTCTACTGTTTTGAGGGCTTTGTTTATCTCTCCTGTTGTTACTGTTATTTCAGTTAAAATAGTGCGATCAAATTTCTTTGTGTATGATTTTACTGCACTATCGCCATGCTCTTTCACATCTTTAAGTATGGGAAGAACAGAATCATTTACCTGTTTGACATTTGTTCGTTTTAGAATTCTCTCCAGTTCTCCTGGTGTTAGCTCTCCTAATTCCTTAACGATCATATTTTCATCACAACTCAAAAATCAAAAAGTGTACTCTGGGGAGTTGAACTACTTTTAGCTTTTTTCCTATCAGTTTTTACACTATCTTTAAGGGGCTCGAAACCATCGCCTTTTTGTTCAGTTCGTGCAAACAACTCTATATTCTCTTCTGTCTCCTTCTCAATTAATGCTCTTGCCGATCCATAAATATTTTTTACCTTTTTAGAGGTGGTTTTGCTCTGTAATAGGTAGGTAATCTCTTCAATGGAAAGATCAAGTTCTGCTGCAACTGCCGTAGCATATTTTTCATCCTTAATCAACAACCTTGCAAATTCAATCAGTTCTGCTCTTGCAAACTCTCTTGATACATGACAGCGTCTTCCAACTTTCAGGGAGATAGAATCACGGGTGTTACGCATATTTCTGGTCTGTGCAAGACGTCTCCACGTGGAAGGCGGTTGAAAGCGCGTGAACATCTCATATTTGCGTGTCTTTGATACTGCTACCCCTCCGCTCATCAGAAGTGACGCATGTTTCCACATCCGATAGTTCTGTCGTCGGCGCACCCTCCCAAGAAACATATCAGCACGAGAGAGAACCTCAAACGAATTCACCAGGTCGTGAGGGTGCTTGTAGGCAATTGGCAGGTTCTCATCTATCCAGTGGATGAGATTTTCAGGCGTCTCATCAAGCTGAAATGTCGAATGGTATATTTCAGAGATATCACTTCCTTTAAATATTTTTGCTATTACCTGAAACACGGTTTCCTTGCTGTCCCGGGAAGATACTGTAATATCTTCCAAAATAAGCTCATCGCGCCCTTCTGCCACTGCCTGGAAATCATTAAGAGCGCTTCTCATATCTCCACCAGAGTGTGCTGCCAACATCTTAATGGCATCAGGCTCAATCCTGATCTTCTCCATAGAAGCTATTTTTTTTATAAAAGATTCGATGGTAGGAGTTCTCACTGCAGCGAAGTTTATACTCTTGCATGAATCCCGGAGTGTCTTTGACATTCCATAGTATTCATTTGCAATCAGGATTATGGGCTGATGGGTGTTTTTTATCACCTTGATGACGGCATTTGCACCACCCCTATCAGCATTACCATGAATATTATCTGCTTCATCAAGAACAACCAGGCGCTTTCCATGTGTACCTTCAAACGTCCCCATCTGTGATGCAGAGCCTGCTACCCTCGTAATCACATCTGCGGTCCGTGAATCACTTGCATTAAGCTCAATCAGATCCCATCCAAAATCCCGTGCTAATGCATAAGCTGAAGTGGTTTTACCAACACCAGGTTTGCCATATAGAATAACTACACGTTCCATAGGTGTATCCTGCTGCCAGTATCTTGCCCATGTTTTAAGCTCTTCAATGGGTTTTTTATGACCAACCAGATCGTCAAGATGTTCCGGTCGATACTTTTCAGTCCATTCTTCACTGCTCATAAGTATACTAAACCGTATCTGTTTTTTTATAACTTTCTATCACAAATATGTACTTTTACCACCAAAAACCTAAACTCTCTGTGATCCTCTGTGCCCCCGGCGGTTTATGCCATAAAGGTTCCAAATTTATACTTGCTGGAAAGTATACATAACTCTGCCTCATAAATTGATCGTTCCTGCCTTTGCCTGCGTGATTATTGGTGTATTTGGGATAGTGATGCAGTGGTCGTCATTGGCATCAGCGACAGGAATCATCGCAGTATTGCACTGGCGTCTCAGTGGCGATCCTGTTGCCGCCATTCAATAGTATCCTCCGGCACAAACCCTTCGATAGTGTTTATACGGAGTGTCATTCGCTCTAATACATTCTTAAACCCAATAATAATTGGAATTTTGCCAGTGAGCGCGAAATAAGCAAATATTTCCCTTTCTGAACCGATGTTTCCATACTCACCACACAACACCATATTGAGCCTAACTCTGCACTTAAAGATTACTTCCTTGTCCTCGCAAGTTCGAGGATTGTATCTGTCAGCCCTTTCATTGACTCATGCGATTCCCTTCGTTCATCCTGCATCTCATTGACGATTTTCCCCATCGGTGCACGTGATTTCCCTTCCCAATTTCAGTGTATATTTCTTTAAAAATAATTCAATTCTATCAGTGCCACACAATAATTTCTTTTTATATTTTATGCAAAGCACCTTATGGTATCATATTTTATAAACACAATGGCTCGCATGTTTCAGCTCGACCATTGATGTTCTTATACGTCCCTGCTTAAAAAAAGATTGCTCTGTGGCTTGTCCCGACCGCAGCAGAGTTGGGGGGTATAGTAATTAAATTAAAAGCCACTGGTTGTTTCTACTCGCGTTGTGCGCAGGTGCTAATAATTTCTTACTACCATAACCGGTATCTTTGAAATTCGTGTGACTTTATCAGAGACACTTCCAAGTAAAAATCTGTCGAGACCGCTTTTACCGATACTTCCCATCACGATAAGGTCTGCTGGCAGCTCTTCTGAGAACTTTATTATCTCTTCTGCCGGATGCCCTTCAGATAGCTTCTTTTCAACTTCAACTCCTGCTTTTGCTCCAGTCTCTGCTATTTTTTTCGTTGCTTCCGCCCCTTCCTCCCGAAGGAATTCATGCACGTTCCCCCATGCCACACTCATGCTGCTGGTTGTTGGGATCGCTGTGTCCACCACATATAAAGCATATACTTTTGCTCCTGTATCTCGTGCAAGTTCTATAGCATATTTTACAGCTCTCTCTGCCTCTTTTGAGCCGTCAGTTGCAACTATTATTTTCTTATACAACTTCTCTGTCATTTTAATCCACTCTCACCTGAGCAAACAGTTTCTTGCTTAGCTTCTTATGACCATGACAGGCAACTTTGCATTTCGTGTGACTTTATCAGCAACACTCCCAAGTAAGAATCTGCTAAGACCGCTTTTACCGAGACTTCCCATCACAACAAGGTCTGCTGGCATTTCTTCTGAGAACTTTATTATCTCTTCTGCTGCATGTCCTTCAACTACCTTCGCTTCAAACTCTACACCGACGGCTGCTGCAGCATCTGCTATTTTTTTCGTTGCTTCTGCACCTTCATGACGGAAATGCTCTTCCAGTTCTCCCCATGCCACATCTATTGGCATAGTCACAAGTGGGGTAGCCAAGAAAGCTGCTCTATCAACAACATACAGGGCATACAGTTTTGCTCCGGCAAGTCGTGCAAGTTCCACTGCACATTCAATAGCTTTTTCTGCTTCTTTTGAGCCGTCAGTTGCAACAACTATTTTTTTGTATATTTCGCTTACCATTTTATTTTACTCCTATTATTTGTATAATATCGTCTGGACGTGCTCTTCGCACAATACCTGATAAATGGTTTCTTACACCTTGAAGATTATAAGACTTCCTATTCAATACCATCAAATGAGCCATCTTTCCAGCCTCAATGGAACCAAGCTCATTGTCCATATTAGATACCTCTGCTCCGTTTAGCGTGCATAGCTTAAATACTTGTCTATCATCATGTAAAAATATTGTCGATATAAATTTCATTTCATCAAACATGTTTGTAGAGTTGAGCATCACATTATCAGTTCCAACACCGACTACAGCACCTGATTTTAGCATACCTTTAATATCTGGCATACCTGCTCCGGTAAGGAGATTTGAACGTGGACAAACAACAATCTTACAATCCTGATCAAACGCTCTTTTAAAATCACGGCTACTGCCACTTGTTAAATGAACTATAAAGTCCGGTTCAAGATCAAAAGCAGCATCAATATCAGTTTTATCCTTCTCACCTGCATGGATAGCAAAAGGCTTTCCGGATTTTTTCACCGCAGATACTATCTCTTGCAACTCACTTAAGGGCATATCGTTAACACCGCTCAGACCGATGCCATCGCTCACCTTAAGAAGCCTGGACAGGTCATCACACGGCCGCCCAAGTATCATACTTTGCAGATTTCCCATATCTATCAGGGACTGCCTGAGAGCGTTCACACCTTCAACCCCTCCTTCACGAAAATCAATAAATGCTGTAGTACCTGTTTTTTTCATATCCTCTAACGTAGAAACCATTGCGTTTATAAGCTCGACAGTCGGAGTCTTGTTTAATATTCTGTGTTTTAATCCATCTGGAGGGCGCACCAGTTCATCCAGATTTGTTATCGGTGGATCTTTTATCACAGAATCGCCTATATGGGTATGAGCATTGACAAAACATGGAGCGATAATCACATCATCTGAAACTTGCTCTTCTATCATATCTACAATAATTCCATCTTCAATATATAATGTACCGCTGATAACCTCAAACTCTTCGCCCCAGATAATAGTGCCTGATATTTCTGTTGTTGGTTTCATTACCTGTCTCCGGCAAGTATCTCATCCATTGCAAATTCTTTCCATTCCCGTTCTCCGATGAGTATTTCAAGCTCTACTGGCGTTAACACTGGAATATTGAACCGTTTGGAATCATCAATGGCAATTCGTGGGCATGCGGTGTTTACAAAAGCATCCAGTTTAAATCCAAGCAATTGTTCTGGTGTTACAAGGTCCATGATGATTAAATCAGCATTTTTGTTGTGCTCTTCTATTTTCCTTTTCAAGGCTCCTGCAAGGGCTAATCGTTCTTGCCCAATCTTGGTTGAAACAATGATGCCAAAATTTGCTGCATCAAATGCTTTTGCAATCATCGCACATCGTCTTCGAATGAGTGGCTCCGGATTGATTTTATACACGTTATTATTGTAGGGGTTTGCAATGATTATATTCTTTCGTGTGGTAATTGAAGCACCTGTGGGGTGAAATTCTCCACCACCAACATAGATATATTCATCACAATTCCCTCCTGCTGCAGAAAAATTACATCCAAGCACCTGCCCAGGGTATGCAATGTGTGCATCACCTTCTTCTATCACAGACTCGAATCCGTCAGCTACAAGCATGTCCTGTATCTCTTGCAGTTTGTGTACATGCTGGACTGTTGTGATAATTCCAATCCGTTTTCCGGACAGCATCTTTATTGTCCTTGCTACCACAGGTGCAACATCTATCTTTGAACGTGCCTCCACGTAAACAACCTCTTTGCAGAAGCCCTGGCTTGAATGACCAAAATGAAATAAGACATCTGTAAGTTCAATCAACCGTCTATCAATATCACAGGCACCAAAACAGGGATTTCCGGATATGAGTATTTCAACTCTTCGGTGTTGCTGTATAATCCTTGATATATTCACAGCCTGCCGCTTTAACCCTTCCGGAAACTGAAGACCGATGGCTGATGCCCCTCTTTCATCGATGACATTTAATATCAGTTGAATGTTGATTTCAAGGTCATCAATCGTATAGGTTATTTCTTTGTTTTTGTTTTTGTTATACTGCATAGGTCTTCTGCAATCTTCGCATTCATCAGGTAGTCATCTATTGTTGAAAGTACTGTGCCAATCCTGTTTGCTTCAAACTGAACAATCACTTTTTTACTATTCTCACTGGTTTGCATCGAAGAAAGATTATCAGGCTCAAGTGATCGTTGTACAATCTGTGCACACTCCAGAGAGAGAATTAGTTTTGTATGAATCATAAAACGCTTCCAAGCTTGATTGCTGACGCACTCGATTGCTGACGCACTCGATTGCTAGCGCAATCGAGAGTTGTTTTCTGCACTTGATTACTTCGTAATCAAGAATTAAAGGTTACTGGCTATTTTCTGCATACGGAGTATGCAGTTCTGCACAACGAAGTTGTGCAGTGCTTCGTAATCAAGAATCAAAGGTTACTGGCTATTTTCTGCACAACGAAGTTGTGCAGGTCACGGAACGCTTCCAAGTTGCTCCCCAGTCAATTGGTCAACAATTGTTATAAACTCTTCTTCACGTCCATTGGGTATTGATGCGCCTGATGCAATATTATGGCCGCCCCCGGTACCACCAACAGCTTCGGCTGCACTTTTTATTACTGTGGCAAGGTCAAGTCCCTGTGATACCAGTTTTCTTGTACCTCTGCCGGAAACTTTTACCATATCAGATGTGCTGTTAACTGTAATAAATGGCTTGTCTGGAAATAGATAGCGGGTTGTAATACCTGCCACGATGCCAGTACCTGAGATGTTGGACAACTTCACATATCTTATGTATTTTTTCTCACACATATTCTGTTCTGCTATTTTGAGTGTATTGATTAGTGATCGCCGATTTTCCATATCAAGTCGAGTAGCATGTTGCAGCTCGGTTTTATCCCGGAGACATAATGAAAGTCCAATACCTGATTGTTCAATTTTGCCACAAGTGTTTACAATTGATACAAACTTATTGGCATCGCAGATGATTTCATTGTTGAAGTGGTACTTTTCTCCTACAACAGCATCGACTGCTTCAATACATCCCCTTTTTAAAAGGGTTAATACGAGAGCTGACGCGAGCTTTCTTACAGAGTCAGAATCAAGACTACTGATATCACCTGAAAGAGAAAACTTCGACAAAAACTCATCAAGCTTTGCTTCGTCTCCAGTAAACTCAAAGTATGGCTCAATGGTATTAGCAAGAACTGTGCGTAGATCACCATCTTCAAGCATAAGTCCGCAACTTACTTCAACAGCACCGCAGGAGATTGCTTCCTCAACAATGAACTGGTTTGCTCCACTCATTGACTGTTTATCACCAAGCGCACCAAGTATCGCCAGACCTGACAAGTCAGTGTTTGGTCCCATCAGACGTGCTACAAAATATGCCACTCCTGATGCTGAAAGCTCAAATGATCCATCCAGTCCGACATCGTGTGGATTTACATGCATACACTTGTGTTCACCAACTGGCTTATGATGATCAAGTATGACCACTAATTTTTCTATCTGCTTGACGATTTCCGGCTGCCCGCTTCCCATATCGCATAATATAACAGTGTCAGCATCAGTAGAACTGATCTTACGTAGAATACTCCTTTCAAGGCAGTTTACAAAGCATGCCTGAAAAGGTATGTGGCATCGAAAAAGAGCAGTACAAATAATAGCTGCCGATGATATGCCGTCGGCATCAGTATGTGATATTACCTGAACATTGGTTGCACGATCAACAATAAGCCTGGCAGCTTTTTCAGCAATTCCGATCAAATCATTTATCATCAACGTTAAAAAAAGTTCAGCGCGTGATTAACAATTCTGCCGCTTTAATCGAGTATTTCCAATCGACATTAATTTTATTAGTATTTTTGTAATAACGCACAAGACGTCTGATTTTTGCTTCTACCAGATTTAGCTGGCGTTTGTTGTGAACATCTTTTTTATTCACATATATATGCTTGTACATTCGAAGTGCCTTAACAATCAGATTGTATAAATCTTCAGGAACTTTTGATATTACATCATTTTCTGCCATGGCTATGGAGATTTTCTTTTTTGCAATGAGTTTGAAATCTGCAACACCATAGGTGTCTCTAAGAGTCATCCCTATCTCGCTTGAAGACTTTCCCTGCTTGCCAAGGTTGGTAACAATTTCTACAAGTTCATCCTCGGTATAATTGCACCATTGCAGTGAGTTGCTCTTTACTGGTCTTGTAGAGCCAGATGAGCCTTTGGTTCGAACATGCATCTTTGCCATTAGTATCATCCCTAATAAGAAGGTGCCGTTAATAAAGCTTGTGGAGACAAACGCTGCTTGTGCGCAGCCAGTTTATATCTGACTGGTAAAGTTCTCTAAGATCAAGCAGTTTGAGTTTGAGCATTGCAACACGACTTACTCCAAGTCCCCATGCAAGTACTGGTGAAGTAATTCCAAGAGGCTCTGTAACCTCTTTTCGAAATATACCTGCGCCACCCAGTTCTACCCAGCCAAGTTCTTCAATATATACTTCGGGCTCAACACTTGGCTCTGTGTATGGGAAATATCCCGGCCGAAAACGCACATCTTTAAAGCCCATGCGATGGTAGAATTCACTTAAGTATCCAAGAAGATTAGTAAAGCTCATGCCTTCATCCATCACCACACCTTCGAGTTGTTCAAATTCCGGGGTATGGGTGGGGTCGATTGCTTCTCTACGGTACACGCGATCGATGCAGAAGGCTTTAACCGGTGGTACTGGATTTTCTGCAAGATATTTGATTGTAACCGGTGTTGTGTGTGTGCGCAGTACATCCTGCGCTGCCTTCTCTTTACTCCAGCTTCCACCCCAGCCGGTAGAATTGATCTTCCCACCGTGCTCATGCATTGCCTGTACCGTCTGGTAACACGATGGCAGTTCGTCTGTGGTCGAGTTAAAGTAGAATGTATCCTGCATGTCTCTTGCCGGATGATCCTGCGGCTGGAAAAGAGAATCAAAATTCCAGAACGAGCTTTGAACAGTCTCGCCTTTAAGCTCTGTAAATCCCATCTCAAGAAATATATTTCTCATCTCACGAATGATGCGCTCGTAGGGATGCAGCTTCCCACCGTAGATCGGCGGCGGCGTTATGTGAATGTCGTAGCTTTTCAGTTTCACTTTTTTCCAGTCGCCACCTGTGATCATCTGCTGGGTCAACATCGCAACCTCGGGAGCAACATCAATATCTTCTGATGCGATTTTTAATCCAGCTTCAGTTAATGATATGATGCGGGTTTTGTCCTCCTCAATTCTTACAAGAGAGCGTTTTACAAGCTCTGGAATGGTTTTTTTATATGTCTCCAGAATGGTTTTTTTATTTAGAAGAATTGTTAATACCTGTTCATCCTCGCCTTCTTCAATTTCCTCTGCACTCGCTCTTGGAGTAAGTATCCCATCCCTTACCACTGCCCAGTTTTTTCTTTTAAGCCACCCAAGAGAGATTACCACAAGTTTTTCTGAAAATCTCTTTTTTGCTTCACTAATTGATACGGGAAGAATGGATAGCATCTGTCGTTCCGGGAGCCCCTCTCGTGCATACTCTTCTCCTTCATCGGTCAGATCATACCTTTCATCAACAACATTCTCAAGTCTGACTAATCCTTTCTGTTCCAGCATCATAGCAGACTGGATACACACCTCTATCTTTTGATTGCAGCTTGCAGCAAGGACACTGGCAGTTAGTTCATCACTATTTTTCAGGGCTTGCAGTACCGTGGCTTCGCCAGAGGCAAGATCGTATTTTATTTCCACCACATAACCACTGCCGAATGCTTTTTTTCATGCAGTCCCTTTTTAGAAACATGCTGCTCAATTCTTTTTTTTATCCCGGAATCAACCTCCACATACCTGCCAATAAAACTTGCTATGTACATGACTTCCTGCTCAAAGTTTCTTGTTATGTGGTAATCCATCACTCGCACATTCAACAGTCTCCCGAGACGGCGGAGTATCAGATAAACGAAGTAATCGGCATCAGGGTCAAACTCACCCATGTACTTCTTGCCGGTTATCATTGTCCACATCTCCTTTACCATATCGTCTCTTCCAGCGGGCTGCATTACAACGCAATAATTATGTGAAGCGTTCTCCATTTTTTTTAAATGCTGTTCAATGTCTTTTACCTGCCACATGAAATGAGAACAGATGACCAGATCGAATTTATCCTTGATTTCATCATCGTTTATATTAAACCAGTTATCGGTCATTATTTCCACATTTTCAAGTTCATTCTCTTTAATATTCTGCTTCAGAAGCCCTACAGCTTTCTGGGAAGCTTCAACAGCCACGATGTTTTTGACATGTTTAGCTAAAGGTATCGTTAGTGTTCCGGGACCAGCACCTATCTCAAGGACACTGAGGTTTCGGTCCAATATTTCACTCAGTACCTCCACTGCATGTCTTCCATATTCATAATTGTTGTATTTCGACATCATAGCGTAATCCCTGGCGAATTTGGATTTAAATTCGGGATCGTACCCTATTTTCAGAGGTCTCATCCGCTGTTTCTGCATTTCTTCCCATGCATCTTTCCAGTTTACTTCTACCATTTAAACTCAACCTTCCATTGTCCATCTTATCTGCATCTGATATAGCCTTTATCCTGTTTTTGAGAGACACCGCACGCTATTGTTTTATTGGTTCTTTGGGACTTTCCGTTACACGTACTTCATCACCAATAAACTTCGACACCCGTAACAAGACCAAACGACATCCAACGGTACAAACACAATTCGTCATTTATTGCAAATCCAGTTTTTTCAATAGTATTCAAGTTGAGATTTGCATATTCAATAGGATCGCTAATAGCAGTTCTTCCATCCAACTCCATTTCAGATACCTCAACAGATTTGTTATATTCTCCAACATCGCTGTTGTATACCTCTGATTCTCTCTTAGAAGGGGGTTTAAAGCTGCGACCTCTTGTAGACATGTAATCTCTTTTCAGGTAGGCTCGATCCGCAAGACCCATCGAATGTTCCTCTGAATTAACCTCTCTATTATCACAGTCATGTAAATCATTTTACACGCTTGTATTCTTTGTATATCTCGTCATATTCCTTCAAATCTCCACAGAGTATCTGATCTCTGATACTTTTCAGAGGTTTTACTTTTTTATCCACATGCTGCGTATACCAAGGAATTAAGAACACAGCCACAAAGGCAATAACAACAAGTATCCAGCTGAGAGGCCACCACCCAGGTTTACCGCCGTTAAAGAGTGTGATTGCATCAGTTAGACACGCTAACATTACCGCAAAAATCATAGCTAGCAACGGTAATGAACGCGTCCGGCAATCAGATATCTCCCCACTCAAAAACATTATCCATTCGGCAGGCGAAAGCAGGTTCTCTTCTTTATTGATCTTATCTTCTTCCTTCATTGATGTACCCTTTTTATCTGCATCTGATATAGCCTTTATCCTGTTTCTTGACGTATGGGAAAGTATAAACGGGTAGTGTCCCAGTTAAGAATATTCAATTGAGAAATAAAAAAATTAATTCCAGTCCCATATATGGTCTGTTAAACCTTCTAACATTGCAGGCGTTGTTCCTCTTTTAAATTCATTTATAAAATCCCGGTAGA
>CAJHIR010000018.1 GCA_905067535.1 Candidatus Argoarchaeum ethanivorans | reverse complement strand
GTGTTCACTGCCATATCTATGATTGAATGTCCATTTCACCCGAACTTTGAGTAAATTTCGCCAAAAAATACACACTAATTGACATCGGGCGAGACCTAACCCAACCAAAATCAACTGGTATTTGCAGGTATAACTTCCTTCATATCAAATGTCGGCACCTTGATCTTCAATCCCCTCTAATATCGCTTCCAAATCTGGCCGTAGGTTTGACAGGTCTATAAATATAAAACTACGTATAATTAATAAGAATGAATCAGTGTCTACGATAATATGTGTGTTTCGAGGTCCTTTACCCAAATTCTTTACAGCCAGTTTTTATCCATCCAACCTGGTATCTGGTTTGAATCAACCGGACCGATTAACACCTTAATTCCCATTACATCTTCCAGATCCCCCTGCAATCGAGCAGCAAGCCCTGGGAGGATGATGGTGTTGTGGCTGGTTTTTTCTTTAAAATCAAAACCCGCCTCGTCAAAGGTTTCTTTGATTCTGGCTGCTGTAAATTGTCTTCCTGCAACCGCTGCCTCAACTCCAATCCCGTCCGTGTTTACTGAGGCAAGGTAGCAGTCAATCCTGCCAGATGAAAGATCGCTTTCGACTGTATAATAAGTTAGGGCAAAATTGGAAGTTGCAATCACTGGTGAATCTTTTGTTGGGTTTCCAATTTTATATATGCCTGCATCAACCTTGAGCGGTGTTCGCGGGTCTGTGTACATGGTCTCCCTCGTGTACACCTCGCTTAACAGTGCGTGTGGTTCTATGCTGTGAAGAAGCATGATATCAGCATATTTGATCATAAATATGGATGCAAGCGCTGCTTCAAGGTAAGATGTGCGAGTAGGGTCATTATCGATCATCCATGCAGTGATCGGTGCTGCCATTATCGGGTATGCTATCTCTTTCTGCGATTCTTTGATGCCTGCTCGCCGCAGTTTAATAAAGTTTTCAAACGTTGCTTTGAGCTGCGCTCCTTCCGGATACGTACCCGGGTCAAGGATTATATCGTTTATACCAAGCCTGTTGAAAGTTACCGCAAGTGTTTTTAAAGAGTCAAGATTGCCCTCGGAAAACAATACCACTGGCACCCGATACTCAAGAGCAAGTTTTGAGACCTGTTCCCAGTTATCTTTTGTTGCTGCATACAGTACTGGTTTTTTGTCAGCACATACTTCAAGTCCAGCTTTGAGCACTGTCGGATCAAAAGAGCAGAGCATCACCGGAAGCGTGCTCACCCCTATTACTTTTTCCACACAACTTTTGAATTTGGCTGCACTTTCCCTAGTCGAGCGCACTGCTATCATATCGAGTTTGAGATAGTCCCCCACGTAGAATTTTTTAAATTCACTTATTTTTTTGACGCGTTCGATGAGTGCCACCTCTTCCATCGTATCCCATACATCATACGCAAGGACTGTAGGGTTAAAAAAAGTTAGCTGGTGCCTGTGTAATACGTCATCCCCCCCGATTCTCACTTTGCGGTCTCCCACTCCAGCAGTAATTTCTCTAATTTCCGGTGCAAGAAGCTCTGCAAGCTGGAGAAACTTCTCCCTGTCCTGAAGCAGTATCTGGCAGTCCTCGATCTTTTTTGAACGATCAACGAGGCGCGAGGCAAATGCCATACATGTTTTTTCTCCGCATTTACCGCAGTTTATTTTAGGCAGGTATTTGTACACCTGGAGAGGGCTATTTAGTTTCATCGTAGTTGTTTCAAGTTTCTTTTTTATCTATATTATTAATTTTGTTATCCAGTTGGATAGATCTGTCTTCTCTTCGTTTATTGAGCCACTAAGCATACGTGTTATTTTTTTTAGCAATTGTGCTGAACCAGGGTGCATCATCATAAACAATTCACATCCTGCAAGTGCAAGAGCAAATCCGGTGGCTGCTTCCCAGATTAGACCGCGGTGCTCTCTTTTTCCCCAGTTACTGTCTTCTTTTAGTGGTGACGAAATCATCCATGCTTCTCTTGCATTCCATGCATTGCTGCTAACTGATAGTGTCGGGAAGTTTAGTTCCTTGTCGCCAGTAAGTCCGGCAAGCCTGATTCTCTCCACATTGGAATATGCATAATCAAGACCATATCCAAGAGCTGCTGTTGTTGGATCCATAATAATTCTATCCCTTGATACCCCACAGTGTTTGATGAGTTTACGATTGAGTTCTTTTTGTGCATTGATTTCAAGTTGTGTCCACGAGAGTAACACATGCCCGTATTTATTGGCTGCTCTTGCGACACGCTCATAATCATTGTCCGGATTTGCTGATGCAATCAGGCATCTCTCACCTTCTGAAACCTCGGCAGCCTTTTCCAGTACTCCCGGGTCTTTCTTGTGCGTTCCTGAGCCGCTGATTATAATCGGCACATCCACTGCCTGCAAAACGTCTTCAACTGTTTTTGAAGCCTCACTTGCAGATGCATCTTTACGCTTTGGGTCCGTACTGATCAGATGTAAGGCAATCATATCCGCATGATACTCACTAACCACTTTTTTTGCCCAGTCGGAAGGGCTTTCCATAACATCCTCGTAGCTGGTTCTTACTGACCTCGCAAGCTGGATTGGCATATCAAAAACATCAATTGCAACAACACAAGTTGGATTCTTCATTTCGGAATCAAAGTAGTACGGCAGTGCCTTTTCACCCCCAACAGTAACAGCGTGTCCACGACTTCCGCCATTGGCTGGTGTAGCCCCTATGGTAACTTCTTCTATTGCTGTTGTCCACTCCTTTACTGTCCCAACAGCAAATCTCGACTCTATAAGTTTGCTTGCTTCTTCTCTAAAATTCATCACGCTTTCATCGATTTCAATCTCAATATCACCTTCAAATGTTACTCCTTCCAGTGCTTCTATTTCTACATTGTTCAGCAATTCAATTACTTCTGCAAGGGTTAATTTTTTAGACATATTACACGCGCACCAGTTCGATTTTTCTTGCTATATCTGTAATCCGGATGGCTGCTGCCGAATCATCCGGCAGATCTGACAATGGTTTTCCGTCAAGGTTGAGCTGTGCAAGAGTCTCATCAAATGGAATAATACCTGCTGGCGTTATGTTCAGCTCTTTTATGTATTCCTCTACCTGTTTGCGGTTTTTCTCTGTAACCTTGTTTGGCACGATCCACACGTGTTTGATGTTTAGATTAAGTTCAACGATCAGGTCTCTGATGCGCTGTGCTGTTTCAAAGCCGTTTTTTGAAGCATCGGTTACTATCAAAAGGTCTGTTATATCCCTGATGATTCCACGACTGAAATGTTCAAGCCCTGCTGCCGTATCTATGATGACAACTTCATAGTTTTTTATAATTCTATCCATAATCCCTTTTAACAGGTTATTAGCATAACAATAGCAGCCAAGCCCATCCGGTCTTCCCATCACAAGTAAATCGTAACCTGATTTTTCAAGCAGGGCATTATAGATTCTGCCTTCAAGTATGCTTTCTTTGTTTATATCCGAAGGAAGATTATCTTTCTGCTCAAGCATTGATTCCCTCATCTGACCAACCGTGCACTCCACTTTATCACCAAGTGTTGTTGGCAGGTTCGTGTCAGGGTCTGCATCGATTGCAAGTACAGGACTCTTTTTTTTCGCAAGCTGTATTAACATAGCAGCTACTGCCGTTTTACCTGTACCGCCTTTTCCGGTTATTGCAATGACTTTAATTATAATTACCACCTGATTATTAACGTACTTGATTGCTATCGCACTCGAGAGTTATTTCTGCACAACGAAGTTGTGCAGGTGTTAATCTCGTGGTTCTATACAAATACTATTTCCTCTTCACTATTATTTTGTCTATCGTGATTTTCGCATTGGAAAGAATAATTTTCAGACCGCCGCCAGTACCATTTGATAGATGTAATACATCCTGGATCGGTGCTTGTACAGTTTCTGCTACAACTTCTTTACTTGTTACCACTTCTTTTTCGTCTTTCAATCGAGCGACTACTGGATGCTTGTGTTTAGTTAAGAACGCTTTTAGTTTACCAATATTAGTAGCATCTTCTTCTGTAGCAATGGCATCGATTATCTCTTTTGGTATGCTCCCACTTACCCGGTCTTTCAGAACCTTTGGCATCCAGACCGTTCTATTCCATCCGCCATCTGCCTGTATAAATTTGGGGGACCTGAAGTAGTTGATGCCTATTCCAAGAAATCCAACCACCTGTTTTCCGCCGCCTGTCTGGCCTGCCATGGTAGAAAAGGGAAGCCCGTTTGGGGCAGTACCATTAAAATCCCGGTCAACCCAGCCTATTCCATCCACTTCAGGCATAAAGAATCCTACCACTTCAAAACAACCGCAGGATGTGTGCGGATATTCAAAGAACGAGTGGAGTTTGATTCTATTGTATGCACCACCTGAAAGCTTTGCCGCAAGTTCATTAACCCCGCTATACTCTCCACCAACCGGGTCAAGTACTTCGCCTTTTTTAATTGCAAACTGTGGACCTTCCGGGTCTGTCATGGCTGCTGCCCTCCCATCAAACCAGTTGATTGCTCCACAGAGCGATACACGATCCGGGGTAATTACACAGACATTCGTTGGGGCAAAAGATTGACAGAGGGTGCAGCCGTAGAAGGTGTCCACATCTTCTTCATGCAGATCTCTGGTTCTTGCATCTCTCAGGTCATAAGTTTTCTTTGCTTCTTCCATTCGTTTTTCTATTTCTGCAATGTCTGTTATATAAACAGCCTCGATTCTCTCTATAAATGGAAGCTCGTTTTTAAACAGCATCATCGTTGCTTGTGCGATCTGTTCCAGTGAGCTAAGTCCCTTACTTATTGCTTCCTTTCCAATTCTAATCCAGATGTCATATCTCTGGTTTAAGTGCATGTATCCATGAATATAGTTCTGAAAATCATGGTTTCGACGTTCTACAATGGATTCAACATCTCTCTCCACATGTTCGCCTGCAATGTAGTAGATCATTGCATAAGGATAGGTTTTACCTTCTTCCATCTCGCTTATGTCTGGACCTATAAGTGTTACTTTGCCATCTTCAACTTCACTCATCTTTGCTGCCTGTACAAGCTCAAATCCTTTTGATTTCGGACCTGCAAGCTCCACATGCAACCCATCTTTTCTAACTCGTTCTCCCTCAAACATGGGGGATATCTCAAACGGAAACTCTTCTACCATTTTTTATCACCTCGATTGCTACCGCAATCGAGAACCTATTCAAATTACATTCTGCACAACGAAGTTGTGCAGTACTTGCGTAATCGAGAATCAAGAGTTACTGGTAATCTCTGCACAACGAAGTTGTGCAGCTACTGACTATCTCTGCAAAGCGCAAGCTTTGCAGTGCGCAGTCTTTAAAGAAGCATCTGTAGATGCTGTGGCGCAACAACAAGGTTTAGAATCTTCACTGGATCAGCAATCTGCATGATTTTCTTCATATTTTCTTTTTTCTTCCCTGATGCAAGAATTCTCACAAGCTCTATTGATTTTTCGTCCATCGGCTTCACTTTAATAGCCCCTGCGTTTTTTGCATCATTAATAAGCTTCTCTCCAACTTTGCTTCGCACAATAACCGTATTCCAGCCATCTTCCGAACCTGCGGAACCTACGGAAATGTCAGCAAGTTCTGCTGCAAAATCATAACAAACATTGCATCCTTCCCTAATACATGATTTCATCGCTTTAATGTTTTCTGTAATCACGCCATCGTCTGTATATATTTTGAACTTTTTCGCAGAAATATCAAACTTGTTTACCTTATCGATGTCAACACCGATCTCTGCAAGTTTTGCAAGCAGAAGATCACGATCAAAGGTTTCAGTGCAGAAGAGTCCAATGACATATTTCACCTTACCTGCATAAACATCAAATGCTTTTGAAAGCTGAATCTTTCTCATCGCCTGTATATGACATGGGAGACCAACCATTGCAATCGTCTCGTAATTCTCGATTGCATCTGCAACCGCAACAATCATCGGAGTCTGCTCATACTTGGAGCCTGAAGAGCTAAGAATTTCTTCTGTAGTAGCTGCAACACAGGGCTCTGGCTTCCACACATCATCATCAGATTTCTTACAGACGCATGCGGCATCGATCTTACCTTTATCCATCAGGTATGCCAGAAGTGCGGTTGCCACACCGCCATCTTGCCCGGTTTTAATAACCGTGTCACCAGATGCTTTTACTGAAAGTATTCTGGTATAATATCCTAATTCCACATCACTTCGAATAGCCCCAAAAATCTCTTTTTCCATTTCAAAAAGTGGCAGGAAGCTTCGTGGGCAGAAATCGAAGCATGCACCGTGTATCTCAAAACACTTCTTTTTTGTCACAGGAATTTGATTCTCATAAGTTATGTACTCCGGACAAAACGCACCACATGCACCACAGTAGCAGCAGATATTATTATATATAACCTTTGATTCCAAATCTATTATCGTACCATTTTCAGCAAACCTCATGGATTTTTCCTTCTATATTTTGCATACGCATCGTTTCTACATATATTTATCCAATTCTGAATTCTGGTCACTCCCGAAAAGGTTAAAAAGGATGTAAGTAAAGTTACCATATTTATTTAATTCAGGTGTTTTAATGAACTTGCAGTCACGTAACGGCAAGTATGCAAAATTAATTATTTTCGATATGGACAGTACTCTTATTAATGCTGAAACCATCGATGAACTTGCAAAAGCAGCCGGGGTTGGTGATGAAGTTGCCAATATCACTAACTATGCTATGAATGGAATGATGGATTATGGAGATGCTCTACGCAAAAGAGTAGCCATGCTTCAGGGTTTGAGTGTGAAAAAAGCACTTGAAGCATCTGATAAAATGCCATATAATCGAGGCGTTGGTGAACTTATGGAGCAAATTAGAGCCTTTGGCTACCGAACTGCTATGATATCAGGAGGATTCACCATATCAGCGGATCGAATTGGAAGAGAGCTTGGCATGGATTATGTGTATTCCAACACGCTCGTAATTGAAGATGGCGTGCTGGCAGGCAAAGTAACAGGCCCTCTCACAGAGCACGATTCAAAAGAACAGGTACTTACTCAGATTGCATCACAGGAAAGTGTTAATTCCGGGAAGTGTGTTGTAATAGGAGACGGGGCAAATGATATTCAACTTTTTAAAAAGGCAGGATACAGGATTGCCTTTAATTCAAAACCAGTACTGCAGCAGTATGCAGATGTGGTGGTTGATGGCAATGATTTGCGCAAAGTAATCCCGGTCATTGAAGCACTGAATAATAATTTACTATAGTTGGAAACTGGGAGGATACCAGAAGAATGTTAGAAGAAATGCAGGCACGTAAAAACGAGCTAAAAGATCAGTCAGAGAAATGCAAGAACAATAGAAATGAACTGAATATCGAAGCAAGCAAACTCGCTACAGAGCGAAATGAACTGAATATCAAAACAAAAGAGATTGTCGAGGAAGCACAAAAACTCAAAGAGCAGAGAGATGAGTACAACAAACAAGTCAGTGAAAACAAGAAGAAAAGAGATCCATTCAATGAAGATGCAAACAAAGTTTATGCTAAAATAGATAAGATACGCAAAGATTTGAATCTTGCTGACGGTTCATCCCTTAAAGAGATGAGCCGGGAAATCGATCGGTTAGAATTTAAACAGCAAACCGAAGTCATGTCTTCAGCAAAAGAACGCGAACTGGTAGATAATATATCTAATTTAAGAGATGAATTCAAGAAAAAGAAAGACGAACTCGAAGGAAACGAAGAGCTTAAATCTTTGTTTGTAGAGGCACAGGAACTACGAGACAATGCACTAATATATCACAACAAGCTTAAGGAATATGCTGACCTTGCACAGCAGTATCACGATAAAATGATTGGTTTATTCAAACAAGCAGATTCTGTGCGTGCCGACTCTGATGTAATCCACAAGCAATTTATTGGTGTGCAGGATGCTGCTGATGAACAGCACAAAATGTTCATCCGGGCACAAAAGGAGATTCGTGATTTCAATAAAATTATTCTCAGCATCAAACGAAAGAAGAAAGATGATTACATCACTGTTGTCAGAGATGCTGCCAAGAAAGAAGCAGAGGATATCTATGACAAATTCAAACGGGGAGAGAAGCTTGATACTGACGCACTCATGGCACTCCAACGATCAAAGTTAGTATAACAAAAGATGCGATGACCACAACCACAGAAAACCCTTCTATTGTTTGCTATAATGTAAGCTGGGAAGATTCGTTTTATTTGTCAGCAGGGTTGGCTGTGAAGATAAAAGAAGCCAAATACGTGCCTGATATTATTATTGCTATCTCTCGTGGTGGGCTTGTGCCTGCAAGAGTGATTGCAGATTTTATGCTTGAGAGAAAATTGTTGTGTCTTCGAGCTGAACACTGGGGTGTTGGTACAAAACATAAGAAGGTTAAAATCACAGGCAGTACAACAAATCTCGAATCAAAGAATGTACTGGTTGTCGATGATGTGGCAGACAGTGGTGACACGCTTTTTGAAATGGTTAAATATCTGAAAGAGAGGGGTGCTGCTTCAATAGTTACTGCAGCCCTGCATTATAAAAAAACATCCATATTCAAGCCAGATTTCTTTATCGAACAGATGGATGAATGGCAGTGGATAGTGTATCCATGGTCAATATATGAAGATACTTCGGATTTTATCAAAAAAATCACCGCACAACCCCATACAGCAGAACAAATCTATCACCAGCTTGGCGCGTCTTTCAACCTTGAGATCGAGAGAAGGCTCTTTGATATAATCCTTGATGAAATGAAATCAGATGGCATGATTGCACTGAATAAAGATGGACTGGTACAGGTACGATAAACTTGGGCTATAAAAGTTTCTTATATACATTACAGGTATCTTTCGCAATCTTCTTCCAGGTATAATTTTTCATCAAACGCTTCTTGCCGGTAATGCCCATCAGAGCCGTCTTTGTAATGTCGCCAAAAGCATAGTTGATGCACCATGCAAGGGATCCAGGCGTTTGATCTGCAAGGATTCCATCATGAAAGTTATTGATCAATTGCACAGCATCCGTACCAATAACTGGCTTTTCTGCATCCCATGCCTCAAGCACCACGATTCCAAACGGTTCATTACGGCTTGGCACTACAACGAGATCACATGTATTCATCCAGTTAAAAAACACTTCACTTGGAGCATATCCAAGAAAATGACATGCATGTGCACTGCCATTTTCGTGTGCCAGCCACTGGCAGTGAGCGCGCATCTCGCCTTCCCCTATGAACACGAAATGAATGTCCGGGTGCTGGGACAAGACTGCCGGCACAGCTTCAACCAGCATGTCAACACCTTTCTGATGGCACATCCTGCCTATGAAAAGCACCACGTGAGCGTCTGTATCGATGCCAAGAGTGGCTTTTACCTCCTGTGGGTTGATGTTTCTTTTTATCTTATTTGGAAATATGCCGTTTGGAATGGTGTTTATCTTTGATTCAGGAATCTGGTAGATACTTTGAATTTCATCTTTTAAGTGTTGAGAGGTTACAATGATTTCTTTTGATTCATATCCTCCTGACCATTCCCAGTGTGATATTTCGCGAGCCTCCGGCCATCCTGCATGCTTGTTTCCATTTCGCCCCCATTCTGTGCTGTGATAAGTAAGTAGATAATCCCGGTTGTTGTACATCTTGAGTCGGTTTAATGCTCTTACCGGATGCCAATCGTGACCGTGTAAAACATCAAATTTTCCAAAAAGCTCCTCGACAGCAAAGAAGCGGTCGTACATGGCATTGCACATATGTTCCATTTGTCTTGTCACACTACCAAATTCGTCATGACCAACGCGCTGGTAGTACACACCATTGATTTCGTCGTACGATGATCTATTGCCCATCCTGGTAAAAACATGAACTTCATGTCCTGCTTTTACAATAGATTCGGATAATTCTGATACGTGCGGTGCTATGCCTCCAACTTTAACCGAATATAAACTTTCCCAGGAGAATATTCCAATTCTTAGTGATTCCATGGGTACTCAGCGAAACCCCTCAATTCTTCCTTTTATCTCTCTGCCTGTTTCGGTTAAAGAATATGCATCCTCAACTGATTTAGCAAGCCCATTTTCAACCAGTTCCAAAAGGATTTTCTCTGTTGAAACTTCAATGATATGAGCAGTCTTCGCTACTCTTGAACTGCTGACAGCTTGTTTTGAATCTAATGCACAGAGGATTTTTTCACGTTTTGGGTTTCCGGTAACAAAACCAATCAGTTTGTCCATAATATTCACCATATCATTATTGTCTTTCATGGGTTAAGTTTATTTCGTGTAAAGAACTATAATAGCTGTGACAGGCTAGCCTGGATAATTCGGCGTTATCTGTCACCTGAAACCGTCGATATGCAGGGGGCGAAGCCAAGGGAAGATATTGCTCGTTAATGTAACAGCCCATAAACACAACAATGAAATTTCGTCCTGCAGGGATGCTGTTGCTATTGCAAGGTTGCCTGAAGGCAGCTTTTTATAGCTTAATCGTGGAAAGCGGTCAAGGCCCGGAAGGGAGCAGACCAGCCTCGAACAAGTATCGCTTGTGGGGTTGCGAGATTAAGGCGTGTTTTTGGAATACTGGACATTAAGGAGAATAACGACCTGGCGGCATGCCTGTCAAAAAATTATGGCTCTCTGGAATCGGATAAAGCCTGAGAAATCATAATCTTTATATTGTAAAACTGAACAAACACTATAATGTATTAAAATGGAGGAGATTAAAAATGGTAAAGATGTCAAAAGAAGTTATGGATATGGTCAATGATCCGAACGCACCAAGTATTCTTGCAACTGTTAGTACAGAGGGAATACCAGATGTTGTTCCAATGGGAACTTTTTCAGCAGTGGATGAAGAAACATTGGCTTTTGCAGATATTTTTCTACTGAAAACAAAAAAGAATTTGGAAACAACGAATAAAACAGCAGTTACTGTTTTTAAGAAAACCGAAGGGTATCAAATAAAGGGGATTTTTAAGGAATTCCAGACATCAGGTCCTATTTTTGAAAAGAAAAAGAAGATGGTAAAGGATAAACTGGATCTGGACATAAGAAGTGCTGGAATAATAAAAGTAGAAGAAGTTTATGTGGTATCTATTGGTCCTGAAGCAGGAAAGCAGATAGCATAGGGTAAAGACCGATTATATCTATAGAGGAATCTTCTACATCATTTTGACCTCAATGATGCTATCATGGATCTGTTGGTCATGGATGGGAAGCTGTTGAGAGATATATTGGGATGGAGAATTACGAGGAGAAAACGAAATATTTACAAGAAGAAAATCACTAACAAGCCCTGTACCTATAAGTACGGGGTATAGTGACTTCGGGATGGATGGGCGTTATGTGCAGCCTTTGATAGCTGGAACCAGAATACCAGTGGTGCTAAAATTGGGGCACGGAAGAGAAGAAAATTATAGGAGTCACAATGAGCTTAGGTAAATCAATCTCACTATTTTTAATTGACGGAATTCCAGATGGAGTAATAGCATGCGAATTATCAAACTGGACTGGAAAAGGCTATAAAATTCCTAGAAATAGTTTAAAAGATGTTTCAAATCGAAGTGATCTAAAAAAACCTGGAGTATATTTTTTAATTGGACATAATGAAGATGATAAAGAAACTGTGTATATCGGAGAATCTGAAGATGTTTTTAAAAGGCTTTATCAGCATCAAGAAAAGGATTTTTGGACTGAAGCCCTTGTCTTTATAAGCAAAGATGAAAACTTGAATAAAGCACATATAAAATATTTAGAGTTTTCATTACATAATGAAGCTGTTGAAGCAAATCGCTATAAGGTTTTTAATTCTAACGTTCCTACTAAGCCAGCAATTTCTGAAGCAGAAATTGCTGTAATGAGTGGATTTTCAACAAACTTAAAACTTCTTGTCGGAGCGCTTGGATTTAGAATCTTTGAAAAATTAACTAAATCCTTAACTTCAAAACAAGATAAATATCTTATTGATGCTGCACGAGGGGCAGTAGCTACTGGAATAATGACTACAGAAGGTTTTGTAGTTGTTAAAGGATCAAAAATCGCAAGCACCGAAGTCCCATCAATGCCTGAATCTTTTAAAAAGAAACGGGCTCAAATTATCAGTGAAAACGTTGTAATTGATTTTGAATTCACTCAGGATTATTTATTTTCAAGTCCTTCAACTGCAGCGGCTGTTGTAATGGGAAGAAGTGCAAATGGCTTAAAAGAATGGAAACTTGAAGATGGAAGTAATTTAGGAGAAAATGAACAAAAAGATTAAGAAAAAACGCGCCCTATTTCGGCTGCGCTTAGGTTACACCGAGACGTTACACTCACTTCACAAAAAAATCGGCAGTGTCCTTATTTACACCGCATAATGGAACATTAAAAAATCGTTCCATGTCCAGAGCTTTTCTTCAATATCTTCTAACATCGCTGGTGTTTTTCCTCTTTTAAATTTGTTGGGACCAGTATAGTGTCGTGTCAACTGTGAAACACATAGTGACCAACTCCCATATCTTATATGACGCTGTCGGATTTAAAATAATCAGTGCGACACTTTATGCTTGACGCGACACTAGCAATCGAGTGCATTTGTACTTTCCTATACCTTCAAAAATCGAATAAAAATTTCTGCGAGCTTTTGGCTTCAGTATTGGTTGCAAGGCTTCGGCTGTCAAGATGTTTTGTGCTGATGCCAAGGCTCCTGAAGATTCGCTCAACAGGCGGAAGTATCTGTTTGTTGATGTAATAATTGGTGTCGATTGGTAGATTATTTGCTATTACGTATTCTGGCTCTTCGGCTCTTGTCACAAGTAGCCCACTTCCCGCAATAATAACAAAAGGTATCCTGTCCCCGATATTTGGAATAGTCCCACCTCTCCTTTTTATTTTTTCAACAACGGTTACGTGTGGCTGTTTGTTTCGGTAGGTTTCTGTTTTTTTGGTGTAGCGTCTTGTCAATATAAGTTTACTTAAATCATCCGGATGCTTTTTAATATCAAGAGCTCTAATCGTGTTTATTGCATCTCGAACAGTTTCTGCTGCCTCCTCGATACTACCTTTTTTAAGTACAAGCTCTAACACGTCATTTAGTGTGTCAGACGCAAGTTCGCACCAGTCACGGCGCACTGTTTCCATTCCTTTTACCTTGATCTTATCCTCCCAGCGATCGCCGTTTTTTTCAAAGACCCAGATTGCATAGCGTTTTTTGGCAAGAAAAACACCTCTCCGAGCAACAGCTTCAAAGACCAGCTCCATCGGTTTTTCAAGATATGATGTGACAGTCTCTGCAATTTTTGTTCCAAATAACGACGCCTTGTCAATAGTAAGCTTCTTGCCACTATTTATTCTAACAAATACGCTGTCTGTGTCGCCATACACCACTTCAAAAGAGGAAATGTTATCACTATCTGTTACTATGGTGTTTTTAATGTCTTTTTCAATCAGTTGCCTGGTATATAGGATGTTCTCTCTGCCGTAGCTTGTTACCGAGTTTGCAAGATTGAGACTGTACAAACGTGCACGTGCATAGCCAGAGTAGCCATAAAAACTATTCAACAAGATCTTCAAAGCAAGCTGTGTAGCATCAAGTGCATGAATTTCATCCTCGCTTGCCTGTTTCATCTCTTCTTTTATCTCAACCCTGAGCTTAAGTAACCGTTCCAAGACCTTGGGCAGGATCCCCTGTTGTACTTTTTTTGACACAAAATGTCCATTGGAAGGTGTTGTTATAATGTCTTCAGAACTATCTGGTTCATCTTTGATAATCTCTGTAGTGTAGCAAAGATTGTGTGCCATCATGATGCTTGGATAAAGTGAGCGATAATCAAGAATGACAATGTCTTCAGAGAGACCGCGCGCTGGTTGCAGCACTTCCCCACCTTTGAGTTCTTCGCCAGCATGGTGTCGATACGAGGATAATTTTTCACCAGGTTTTGGCGGCATTACCCTCTGGTTAGAACGATACTCTTTTAACAGGAGATTCTCCACCATTGCCGTCTGTCCACTGTCCAGAATATCTTGCAGAAGTGATCCGCTCACCCGTGCAAGAGCAATATACTTGTCAAGGAGTCGATATCGCATCATCATTTCCATCGCAAGATATGAATCGTTACGGCAGTACTCGATAAATGTTGGAAGCAGGTTCTCACTATTCCAGTAGTTCTGCATATCCTCAACCTTGACATCGTGCTTTTCAAGACCAAGAAGTTCCTTTGCAGAATTTTTGAGTGTGTACTGCTTAAGGCTGAACTCCTTTCTGATAATGGGTAACACATCAGCAATGATTCGACCAGTAACTGTTACATGGGTGGTGGTACCAATACGCCGGTAATACACCGGCTTTCCATCCCGTCCGATGTCTGACTTTATGCCAGCGTCAAGGTGTTTTACTCTATCTACAATATATGGAAAATCGAAGCCGTTGGAATTATAACCAAGAATCACATCAGGATCAAAATCTTTTATAATCTCAAAAAAACGCTTGAGAAGAGATATTTCACTATCGCATCCTTCGACCCCCTTAAGTCCTGTAACAGGTTTTGCAGAAAGTACGATTGATTCCATCTCATTGTGGGATGGTTTGAAGTACATGCTAATAAGAACGATTGGTGATCTTGTTGCATCAGGCATGCCACTAGAAGTGGGACACTCAATATCAAAGGCAAGAAACCTGAGCTTTGCATTTGATACCTGTTCAACAGGCACCATCTTTCCAATCAAGCGTAAATCACAATCAACCCCATTTACACCAAATCCTTTTTTATCAATTTCTTCTACTGATACCCAGCTCATGCCACCAATGCCATGATCGATCATAAACCGGTTTCGAAAGAGAATATCTGTCTCAAAAACCTTTCCAAATTTAGCTACACCATCACGAATTTCTCGTACATCCTTTGGGTCAGAAACAACCACCCTGTGCATTAAAACAGGATTTTTATAGTAGCCAACAGCAGGAAAACGCTCTACTTCCTCGACATTCAGAATCTGGGGAAACTCTGATCTAAGCACATTTTCTATGTTACTGGTAGTCGTTTGCAGATAAAAATATGGTTTAAAATCCGGAACAAAACAGCACACACTTCTACCTTTGTGATCGCGCCCATAAAAACGAAGCAGCGGATTTTTATTCTTATCATACGTGTAATCAGCATCAAGAATCTGAAACTCTACCATGTGAATAACACACCTCTACATTGTTATATGCCTTTTCATTACTCAAAATTTGAGTTTTTGGGGACATGAACAAAATTAACTTCTTTGCGGACATATTTTGCAACTCCAAAAACCAAGTCTCAGCTAATTTTGTGGTGAAACGAG
>CAJHIR010000017.1 GCA_905067535.1 Candidatus Argoarchaeum ethanivorans | reverse complement strand
AGTGGTTAAAATTCCTGAATCCTTCAACAACTCGTTTTTTGTTTTTTTGTATTGTTCTACCTTTTCCTTAACAGCGTCAACCAGAGAAAGTTCGTCTTTATCAAGAGTAACCTCAACATCTTTACTGATCGTTCCCACAATTCCAGGCACACACGTTTCAAGACACTTTTTTACTTCAGCCAGAACTTCAGCTTCACCGAATTTCTCGACAGGGGTTTCGTTGATGTTTATTATACAATTTGCAAGGTTTATATTTGGGGCACCGGTATTAGTCTGGGAGACATGCGTCACCTGTTTTGTATCATCAACCTTTTTTGATTTTTTATAGGTAAAGTACAGGGCAACAAGACCTATTACACCTGTAATTGCAGCGATTAAAGGCATTATCTGCATAAAAGTCCCACTACTTACCTCTGGCAGGAATGACAATGACATTCTCTACGAGCGCCCCCTGAACAATAAAATCATACGAAAAAACATCCCCCGACAAACAGGATTGTTCGTTCAACCGTGCCGCCAGAACAAAATCTACACATCATCAACCCTCTCAAAAACTCAGGCAGACACCAGTTTCTTCTTGCACCCGTCAACATTTAACTTTTATTACCTACCGCAACTTATTAGTAGTTTGAGGTGTTCTCTTTACCAAAATGACCGTAGTAGACCAATAGTAAGGTCGAAAAACATATTTACTACGGAGGTAACAAATGACATTAGAACAAATCACTGAAGCAGTAAAAAAGGTTTTAGAAACTTCTCCACAAAGAGGATTTGAGGAATCTGTGGATTTAGCAATAAATCTTAGAAATCTTGATCTAACTAAGCCTCAAAACAGGATTGATGAAGAAATATTACTCCCGCACACAAAGGGGAAGCCTGTTAAAATCGCAGTCTTTGCAAAAGGCGATGTGGCGGAAAAAGCAAAAGAAGCAGGTGCGGATTATATATTTGGTGAAACAGAGATAGAAGCACTTGCAAATGAACCACCACGTGCACGCAGTCTTGCAAACGAAGTTAACTTTTTTATTGCAGAAACTGCCTACATGCCGATGATTGGAAAGTCTCTTGGGCGTGTTCTTGGTCCACGGGGAAAAATGCCAGAACCACTGACATCTGACAAAGATATTGCACAGTTGATAAATCGTGCACGTAAGTCCATCAAATTGCGCTCAAAAGACAGAGCTACATTTCATGTATCAATCGGACAGCGCAATATGCAGCCGGAAAAACTTGTAGAGAACGTAGAATCAGTGATCATGAGACTGGAACAAAAACTTGAACGTGGTGCACAAAACATACGGTCGGTATACATAAAAACAACAATGGGACCAGCAGTGAGGGTAAGATAACATGGATGCGAAACACCACAGCAGACACATACCTCAGTGGAAAAAAGATGAGGTAGAACATCTCAAAAACAAGATAACGTCTTATCCGGTAGTTGGTATCGTTTCAATGCGAGACATCCCATCAAAACAACTGCAAGCGATAAGAAAAAATCTTCGGGGTGTTGCCGAGCTTAAAATGTCAAGAAACACTTTTATAGATCGTACTCTTGACAATTTTGAAGATAATATGATACAGTTGAAAGATTATGTATCAACCCAAACAGCAGTCATTTTCACAAAGAAGAATCCATTTGCACTATATAAGATGCTTGAAGCAAGCAAATCCCCTGCTCCAATCAAAGGAGGAAATATTGCACCTTCAGATATCATAGTGGAAAAGGGGCCAACATCCTTCCCACCGGGACCTATTGTAGGCGACCTGCAGAACGCGGGAATACCTGCAGCTATCGAATCAGGGAAAGTAATAGTTAGAGAAACAAAAACTGTCACAAAAGAAGGGGATAAAGTATCAAACAAACTTGCAACCATGCTTTCGCGACTGGAGATATACCCACTCACAATAGGACTTGATATGAAGGCAGCTTATGAAAATGAGCTCATCTTCAAACCAGAAGACCTTGCCATCGATGAACAGGAGTATGCAGACAACCTGGCGCAAGCAGCACAGTTTGCATTCAATCTTTCGGTTAACACAGCATATCCAACAAAAACAACCATCGAAGCAATCCTTATAAATGCAGCATCAGAGTCAAGAAATCTTGCCATCAACTGTGAAATTATCATGCCTGAAACAATAGGGACACTGCTTGCAAAAGCATACAGCCAGATGGTATCGCTTTCAGACAAAATGACGGGAAAGGATGTAAACAGCACAGCAGAGGTCGCAGAAAAAACAACAGTTAGCGAATCTGCAGAACCGCAAACAGAAGAGAAAGAAGAAGAAAAGAAGGAAGAAGAGACAGCAGCCGGACTTGGCTCACTGTTCGAATAAAAATATAAGATTTATACTTTTCAAGGTGAATAAATATGGAATATATATATGCAGCACTTTTATTGCACAAAGCAGGAAAAGAAATAACAGAAGAAAACGTTAGCGCAGTAGTCAGCGCAGCAGGACTTGAAGTAGATGCTATACGTATAAAAGCACTTGTAGCAACTCTTAATGGTGTGAACATCGATGAAGCAATCTCTAAATCAGTTGTTGCAGCACCAACGGCAGCCACCACCACAACTCAAGCAGAGGCACCTCCTGAAGAAGTGAAAGAGGAAGCGAAAGAAGAGGAAGCGAAAGAAGAGGAAGAGGAAAGCGGAATGGAGGGACTCGGTGCACTGTTTGGCTAATTAAAACTTAGACGGAAAAATCGGGGGATTAAATATCTCTATTTTTTTCAGTTCTTTATTACTCCCCTTTACATCTATCTCCATGATAAATCAAATAAATAGAAAACCTCCTTCTAAATCGAAATGCTTTTAAAATAACACAACATTGGCAATATGTAAAATTATGGAAGTGAAAAAATGAAGGAGTACATAATAACTAAAAAAGGATCAGTGGTTCAGACATCATCAAAGAGATTGTTGGCATTAGCATCGGTAGTCCTGTTTGCGGCGATACTTCTCGCTTCTATCGCTCCGACCGCAAGCGCGGATCCGGACTGGTGGAATGATAACTGGCAGTACCGGAAAATGGTGACCATTGACCATACGAAGGTTTTGGATGTTGGCGACCCATCCACGACCTACGCTAATTTCCCGGTATTAGTAAATGCTACCGGGTTATCGAACATAAAAGCTGATGGCGTTGACATCCGTTTTACTGACTCTTCTGGTAATCAACTCCCAAGAGAAATAGAATATTATTCGGGTGGCACTCTGTATGCCTGGGTAAATGTTACTTTGACAAAAGATGCCGGCGATTCCACCGATGATGTGCTCTATATGTACTATGGAAACAGCGATGCGACTGAGCCGGCAGTGGATAGCACTTATGGCTCGGAGAATGTCTGGGATGCGAATTACATGATGGTTCAGCACTTAGGGGGAACACCAGCAGGATATGGTGGGACTCATTACGATTCCACAAGTAACGATAACGATGGAACGGCTCGAGGAGGGGTTACAACAGATGCAACCGGGCAGATAGACGGCGCTGATGATTTTGACGGCTCGGATGATTTTGTTGATTGCGGAGGGAACACGAGTTTGAATATTGGCGCAACAGGACAATCGTACTCCGTAGAAGCATGGTTTAAAACAACCAGAAAAGATCTGCAGTCAATCTCAGAAAAATGGCAGTGTCCTAATCCTTATCCGTATTGCTTGCGGGGTGAAGCGTCTGGAACTGTTATGTTTGCTCTTTACGATGGCACAAACGATCCCAATGTTCATGGAAGTCAAGACTGCGCCGATGATCAATGGCACCAGGTGGTCGGTGTAAGAGACGCATCCACAGATACAATCAGAATATACGTAGATGGCAGTCTTAACGAAGAAACGACAGATACAACCTCTGGCAGTCTACAAAATACAGCTGATCTGCTAATTGGTAGAAGGTTTGCAGATCAACAATCGTTCGCATTCTATGGCGCAATCGACGAGTTCAGGATTTCAGCATCCGCAAGGAGCGCAGATTGGATAAACACGAGTTACAACAACCAAAACAGTCCTTCAACATTTTGCGGGTTTGGCGGTGAGGAGCAGAAGCCCTGCGGCTCCTGTCAGAGGTGGTATTTGAGCAGCACCGCCGCAGGAGACGGAAGCTACAAGATGTGGAAAGGAGACGAGACAAAGCCAGCGGGAACGGTGACGGTTGGTGACGAGGGCGAGCAAATCTGGCTGGCTGATGAGACCGCAGCGGGAAATATCAGCTTTCCGGCAGATACGTGGACCGGGCGCATAACCTTCGATGCCAGCAGCAGTGACACAACCGTCAGAGTGTGGGTGGGTGAGTGGAATGGCTCAACTTTCACGCCTTCGGCTGCTGGAGAAAATGCCACCATCGGCGGCTCCGGCGATTTCTCGATCTCCGCAGGTGAATTCGGCGTGTCGAATGGCGAGTGGCTGGCATTCAGGATTCAGGACCACGACGCGGACGGAAACAGTTCTGTGGTCTCGGTTGGGCTCAACAGCAGTCATCTTACATCAGGGGGAACCGACCCTGCGTATCCTATCCCGGAATTGCCGGCGATGATACTGTTTTCGGTGGGGTTGCTTGTTCTTACCGGATATTTCTGGCTTAGATGGAAAAATTGAGAGATTAAAGATCTCTATTTTTTAGTTCTTGATTGAACAAATCAGAACAATTTTTTGTATTTCCATATCAAACGTGTTACAGCTCGCACATCTTCGCCCTGGCTGCGTGCTATACTAAGAATCATATCATATTGTTGATTGGTTACAATTCTCGGTACTGGTTTGGATGTTTCAGCACTAAGCATCAGGTCGAAAAACCTTGCTTCACTTTCTGAAAGCTTGAGTGTGGAATATTCTCCGGTGTGAGGTTTAAAACTTGGATTATCTTCTTCTGAAATGTCTGAAATAAGGTTCGCAAACCTTGTTGAGGGTATTGGTTCAATAATACTGACAAACACGTCTTCAAGCGTTGCATCCTCAACAAAGTCTCGTGTAAGCTCGTAATCCTTCTCTGTTTCAGAAGGATGTCCCACTATAAAAGAGCCTGCAACATGAACGCGCTGCGAACGCGTGTATTCGACTGCATCCATTGCTTTTTCAATGCTTATTCCTTTATGCATCTGTTTTAAGATGCGATTACTGCCGGATTCAATTCCAAAAAATACCCAGCCCATTGTATAACGCCTGATTGCCTCAAGCACTTCTTCGTTCACATAGTCAACTCGCATGTCAGGAACAGAGAGGTTTTTTGGACCAGTAATTTCTGAGATGTCCCTTAAGAGTTCAATGAGTGAGTGGGATATCTCTTCTTTATCATATCCATAAAGGGAGCCAGTGCCGCCACTAACAGCAATTTTTTGCGCTCCTGCCTTTTTGAATGCCTTAACCTCTGCAAGTATGTCTTCCCGATCGCGGCTTCGAATGGTCTGGCCAAAAAAACCCGGTACCTGGCAGAAATCGCAATTACCAAGGCAGCCTCGATGGGTCTCGATATAGACATTTGCACCACGCACGTTCTGACGTGAAATATCACCAGGGATTAATGGGAGAGGGCGTGTCAGGTTAGTTAAAAAAGGACGTTTTTTTGTTTCAACAATATTGCCGTTACAATCTCTGAAAACAATGCCAGAAACATCCTCACTGACACCTCTTTCTAACAAATCAAGCACGATCTCTTCACCTTCTCCAACAACCACGCACGACACATTTGAAAGCTCACCGAGTATGATGTGTGGATATGCGCTAACAGGTCCACCAACAAAAACCATCTTCCCAGTCAACATCTCAAAAAACTTTTTTATATTATTATCGATCAATTGTAAAGTGGAATGCAAACTAACAAAAACAGTGTCAGTGTCAGCATGAAGCTCTTTAGTCAGCACAACATTGTAACCTGCATCACGCAGTATTCCACCAATTACCATTGAACCATACGTATAAATTCCAGGTGAAACGATAGTAATCATCCTATTTTTCAAAAACAATCAACCAGGGAACTGTGTCGTTTGGCACTCTATAAAACACTGATGCCATACCGATAAACGTTTATAGTGTTATAAAGAACAGAGGCAATGATATATTATGCCTGTTACTACTACGATTGGTAGAAAGTCCCAATATATTGATTGTCGCGCAGAAATCGGTGTTGGAGTGTCTGCCGGGATTGCTCAACGCGGTACTATTGGTCTTGCTCTCAAGTACGATGTATTAGTGCTTGGCATGTCAGGTACACGAAGACACGTTTTTAAACCGGTCTGTGAGATCAGCATGGGACTTCGAGAACGCGGTATTGAGCTCAGTGTGATGATTTTAAGCACTGGTGAAGGTGTGCCAGAGGACTTTCCTGGAACGTTTGCAGTAAAAGATACGTTCATGCACCTTACACCAAAAGAACTGGAACAAATGAAACCCGCTAAGGTGTTAATCGCTCATTTTGGAAATGTGAAACGGCATGTACTTTACAAAGCAAGGATGCTTCTTCGAAACATTGATAAACCATGTATAATTGTCTGCCAGACGCCAATAGATTTTGAAGAGTTTGCAGAATTGGGTGTGCGGACTTTATATGTGCGACCGACAGAAGAAAATGTTGGGACCAAAGGCTATGTTTCAGGCATTGTCACTGATGTTGCCCGTGGTGTTACCTGCTCTAAATCCAAAGTCGATGAAACCGCCAGGGAAGTGTGGATTAGTATGCCACCACCATACCTCGAGCCGTCACTACCGCTCGAAGCTGGAAGAACTGCACGATATGTACCAACCGGCACAAAAGGGGTTATTAAAGATATCCAGGATGACGAACAGGGCAGATGGGCGAAGCTCGAGGGCACAGATATGTGGTATCACACAAGTAAACTCGAATACGTATAAAAGAATTTTTTGGCTATTTAATATTTGAAATAGATCAGGGTTGAGAACCGTGGCTTTATTGTCCACTCATCTCAACAGCATACCTGTTAATAATCAGTTTATCAGAATCGCTCTTTGCAGCAATTGTGACGTAATCATCACTGGTTCCACTCGCTACCGCATCTGCTGGATATACAGGCGTCTGTTCAAACTCATACAAACTGGTATCATCAGCACTCCGAAGCTCTAACCCGGCTCCAGAGCCAGAATATAACAACAGATCAATCTTCTTACCAGTAAGTCTTGCAATCGTTGGTTTACCGTAGATTCCGCCGTCGCCGTCGCCAAAAAATTCATCAGTCACTGCCTGGAAATCACCAGAAGATTCATCATCAGCAACACGATTTTCTTCTTTTGCCCCGGAAAGTGTTTTAGCAACTTTAGAGATCTCAGAGATCGTATCAGGATCTACATGTTCATCGTTTATGGTGATAAATATACTTCCAAAAACAAGAGTGAAAGCAAACATCAATTTTAACAGAGCGCCACGCTTTGAAATAAGAGCAGACGAGCGCACCAGTGTAAGTGAAGAATTCACTTCTTCGCTTAAAGAATCCATCACAAGATTCCTCTTTTCACGGTTATCATAGGCAGTTCCAAGCTTCTCATGTAATACAGGACTCTTTTTTTCAATCAGCGGCACAATATTTCGATGTTTATCACCACGATGAAAAAGGAATGTTAACACAAAAGAAAGTGCAACAGAAACCACGATTAGAAGCTCTGCTGCAGAAAAGGGAAGATTACCTGCTGCAAAATGAGAAACCCTGCTTTCAACATCCAGGTAAAAAAAGATGCCATAGAATAATGCAGTAACAGCGACAAAATCAATGAGCATCAAAAAACGAAGCTTTCTTCGAAATGATGCCTTCAACCGTTTAAGCACACCAACAAATGCGTACATTCATACTGCATATTAAACTGCAATCATTTAAACATTGTTAACAACTGCACAACTTCGTTGTGCAGAGATTAACCCAGCAACGGCACAACTTCGTTCTGTAGAACTGCATACCCCGTATGCAGAAAACAACTCTTGACTCCCACAAGCACTATACAACTTCGTTGTGTAGAAAATATGTATCGAATTTCAGTAGTAAATAGCCTCGATATATACAGCCAGAAACTTCGATAACTTCATATATCACATGAACTATGTGAATGTTGTTTTTTAATAATATCTGGAGAATATTTAAATGAAGTTTGTTTCAAAAAAAGATGCACTTTCCGGGATATTGAACCCATTTCGCGAGCTTGTAAAGGATTCAAAGAAGATCACGTTCATTGGTTCAGTCGGCTTCTGTACTCCTTTTGCAGAGCTGATGGCGTATGTTATCAGAGGTACGAAAAAAGAGATGGTATATATTGCCGGTCTTGACGCTGAGCATGCAAGAGAAATCATACCCGGCACGCATGGAATGCAATTGGGAGAAGAAACAGATCCTCATGCAGATACGATAGTACTGCTTGGTGGACTTGCGATGCCAAAGATAGGTGTTGATGTAGCTGATATGAAAAAACTGATTGAAGAGCTGACAGGCGGTGACGGGCTCATCATAGGTTCATGTTTTATGGGCATCTTCGAGCGATCGGGTTGGTACGAGCACATCAACTTTGATTATGTGTTAAACAGCATCATTGATAACGAACTCTGGAAGCGATAACAACACACAACAACAAATATCGGGCATAACCTGTGATAGACCTCCACACCCACACGATATTCAGTGATGGTGAACTCATACCATCAGAACTCTTGCAGCGTACAAAGGCGATGGGATACAGTGCAGTTGCCATAACAGATCACGCAGATCCAACAAATATTGAATACCTGATAAAAAGTATACAGAAAATAAAAACATTCCAGAGCCACTATGATCTTCAAATACTTGTGGGGGTGGAGTTGACACATGTGCTGCCATCACAAATATCGCAACTGGCAGCAAAAGCACGAAAAATGGGGGCAGAAATTATCGTGGTGCATGGTGAAACAATTGTAGAGCCAGTAGCAGCAGGCACAAACCACGAGGCACTGAAGTCAGACATCGACATCCTGGCACACCCTGGTTTTATAACACCAGAAGACGTTAAACTTGCAGCAGATAATGACGTATATCTTGAACTTACCAGCCGCTGCGGGCATAATTACACCAATGGATACCTTGCACGTACAGCAGCAGATTACGGTGCAAAGCTTGTGGTAAATAGCGATACGCATGCACCCTGCGACCTGATGACAGAAAAAAGAGCTCTTGATATAGCAGTTGGTGCCGGGTTAACGCGAAGTGAAGCTGAACAGGTGATGAAAAACTCAAAAGAACTGGTCGACAGAGTAGCTGGATTGTAGCAACCCTGCACCACTTCGTGTTGCAGAAAAACTCTCGATTGCACAAACACTGCACAACTTCGGAGACTGGTGCGAGAGTATGCCGAGGTTGGGATGGTTGTGTGGATGATGCGTTTTTATAGTGTTGGGTGAGCGAATTGTTATTGTTACTCGAAGTTTCATAACTATTAAATACTTTAGACATAAAGAAGTAAATTGTAATCAGAAACCCATGCGATAGAAATAGAATATACCCTCCAACGATTAATTGATAACGGAAAAAATAACAATTTATATTGAGGAATTACATGAGTGTTGTTGATATTGAAGTAGTTTCAAAAGAGCAAAAATCATTTATTCGTTCTTGCAATGTCAAAGTTGGTGGACGAACTGTAATTACTCCTACAAGGGCTATTGGAGTCACAAAATCTAATCGTGGGGAACTGGATATTGCTTCACCATTAATAAATAATAAATTTGTACCTTTTGGTGAAGTTTATGCTCGTGTTACGTTGGATGATTTGAGTAAAATAATTGATGATGATTATGCAGGTCAGAAGTTTAGTTTAAGCCTTGCGACACGTCTCAACCAACTAAGAGAATCAGGGGCAGTTCCATATTTAATGCTTTCGTTAGTAGATAATGAACGTAATCCATATAATCAAATGCCTCCACCTCGAATTCTCGATCTTCTTTTTAATTTAATTTGGGGAACTCAAAATAACAATATAGTTGTTCCTCCAATTTTAGGAGTATTACCAAATAAAAAGCAGTTTGTTGATTTTCTTAATGCTATTGAGGAAAGGCAAAAAGCATCTATCGATAGAAAAGACCTTCCTATAATGGCAGTTGTTCCTTCATCTTATCGTCTAATTGCTCCTGAAATATTAGAACGATATTGGAAAATTGGATGCCGTGTCTTTGCTTTTAATTTTGAAAACAAAAAGTATGGCGCATTTGGCTATGTTATTGAAAAACTTCATTCTGAATTAAATGAATTTAGTAAAAGAGATAAAGAAAACTATATCATTCATGCATTGAATCCAAAATTTAAGACTGGAAGGGGCGATACAAGTAGAATAAATAATTTGTTAGGATCAGGATTCGGTTTTGATTCCTATGGCCCAAACCACGGAACTCCTCTCCGATGGATTCCCCCTCCAAAACCACCATTAGAAGCTAACTCCATTTTTGACAGTAAAACCTATGGATTCTTTTCACTTTCAGATATTATTACAAGCAAGGATATAGTTCAAGAAGAAATATTAAACACAAATGCATTTAAAAATGTAGATTTTGACTCAATTGCTTATCAATCTTCTGCCAAAGTGAGAAAGATTCGATCATCTTATAACCTTGAAAAAACTTTAATAGAACTTCGTAACTTTCCAGAATTAATTGACAATGAAGAGTTAATCAAGCATCTTTCTGAAAAAAACAGAATCCAGAATGAAATAAAACTTATGAAAAACGTTGCTGAAAAAAGCTTCAATGCAGAAAAGCAGAAAAAATTAAAAGAGTGGTTTAAATGAACATTAATGATCTAACTTCAACTCAAATTGCGATAATTGCTTTATTAACAGCTAAGGATATTAATGGTAACGATTACGCTCCAATTCCTGGCAGGATTCATATAGTAAAAGAAGTGTTCGCTTTTAAAAAAACCGACATAGGGGATGAACTGCTTGATGAGTTGGAATTTGAAGCAGATAATTTTGGTCCTTTTGATGAAACGATTTTTGCTGCTATTGATGAACTAAACGATGCAAAGTTGGTGAAGTTTGTTAAATTGAATGGGCATTCAAAGATTGAATTAACTGAGAAAGGAAAAGATATTGCAAATGAGATTTGGAAAAAACTTCGAAGCGATATAAAGGTAATTATTGAGTATGTAAAAGTGAATTTCAATCACATTTCTTCTGAAAAACTGCTTGATAAAATTTACTCACTTTATCCAGAGATGGCAAAATACTCGGTGTCAAAAGTAGCGAGAAAGTATCAATATTAGGATGCATTTATGTGGTAGTTCTATTTGCAGATTCATGTTTTTTGATGGGATTGAGGGATCTCAAAGATCAGTACCATAAAGTGTCGATAAAGATTTATGATCAGTTAAATAAAGATGGTATTATAAAAGAATCAAAGGATGTTGTTGTTACTGATTATGTTCTGGTGGAAGTCTTTCAGGGTTTGCAGAGTCATGCAGGTTTTGAGATTGCTAATATAGCATACAAGGAGATGAATGAGAATTACAAAGTTCAAAAAGTCACAGAATCTGTGATACAAAAAGCTATCACAAAAAAACTTAGACCTTTTCTTAATCATAGAACCAATCAACCGCCAATCGGTCTCGTCGATGCGGTTTCTTTGGTAACAATGGATAACTTAGATATCCAGTGGATTATCAGTTTTGATGGGGGCTTTGATAAAATTCCGTTAACAAAAAGAATTTTCGATGAGAGTTCGTTAGCTGGATTTCAGGCGACCACACAAGTTCGAAATTTTCGAAGATGACGGGTGAACTTCATTTCATTGCTTTCTTCGCTCTAACAGATCTGCGTGTGGGTTCGCGGGATACTGCGCCCACCCCACATCTTCCAGCGTTTAGCATGTTATTTCTGTGTTGTTCCCACGTATACAGTAACAATTCCAAATGTCAGGTCGAAGTATTCCACATTTTTCATGCCAACGTTTTTCATAAGCGCTGCAAACTCCTGCCTGCCTGGGAATGCCTGTACCGAGGCTGGAAGGTACGAGTAGGCAGTATCGTTTTTTGAAAGAATTGATCCTGATAGCGGGAGAATTCTTTTAAAGTAATAATGGTAGACGCTTTTGAAGATTCTGTTTGTAGGCAATGAGAATTCCAGTATTACTATTCGCCTGTTATTTCGTACGGTGCGTGTCAATTCAAGCAGTGCTTTTTTTCTATCTGCTATGTTCCTGATTCCAAATGCAGTGATTGCACCATCAAACGTGTTTTTATCAAATGGCAGGTTTTCGGCATCAGCATTCACGAATTTAATATTGTTAATATCAAGATGTTTACATTTTTGGATGCCATAACGGAGCATCTCTGCACAGAAATCTCCAGCCACTACGCTTCCGGAAAAGTCTTCCTGTTTTACCATTTCAATTGACACATCGCCAGTACCAGCACACATATCCAACCAGCAAGAATCGCCATCTACCCGGAGCTTTGATACAGCAACCCTTCTCCAGTATTTATCCTGGTTAAAACTTAACACACGGTTAAGAAGATCGTATCGCTTTGAAATGGCTGCAAACATCTGCTGTATTTTTTCTTTGTTGTGACGTTGATCAGATAGCACATTCCTGAAATCTACTTATATCTATTAATCAGTTGCGTAGGGATGCAAGTACCTACACAGTTCAACCACTGCTTTTTTTGCTGGCATCTATTCATTAATTTTTACAACATACGTATCAGCAATTTTGTCATGCCAGCCCTGTTTGTTTTTGTCTATTAAGATCCAAATGAAGCCAAGATGAAATACCAACCCGGATATGTACATACCGATCCATCTGAGAAGACCTTGCATATATCCTATTGGATATGTTCCATCTGTTCTGCACAGTTTTATTTTCATCACCATCATGCCAGGGGTTTGTCCATGTGCAAAGAAATATATTAAATATATTGCCTGGACTATTACGATAATAAAAAACGCAAATGGTTGCTTGAAAAAAACTACTGACAGACAAAACCTCCATATCACGTATAGTATAATCTGATCTATAATATATGAAATAAACCTTGCTCCAGCGCCCGCCTTTTGTAGATATATAGCTCCACATTTTGAATAGAACATGTTATTCCTCCTTACTTACTATTTTGCAATCATCTTATTTAACGTACGTATAGGAAATTATAAATTTTGTTATACATTAAATAACCCCCCTCTTGATTTTTTTATAAAGCCGATTGCGTATAACGTCCGGCGGGTATCTGAAGTTGCCCGAAGCGCATCGCAGGGCAATTTGGGTGAAGCGAAGCGGAACCGCATAGCTGTTGTTGTGCGATCGTGCCGAGATGGTATTACCACCATTGACTATCAAGATTTTGGACAAACCATCACAAGTATTTCAATCCCATTCTGTGTTTGTGTTAAATCACTTTCTAAGCCGGCGGGATTTCTAATATAATCTTCTGGGTCATATATAAAACATATTAAAGATTTTACTTTTGGATGCGATTGATATCTCATAATATCAATCATGAGCTCATCTCCTACCCCTCTGTCTTTTAAATTACTTCTAGTTTTTTTTACTTCTATAGCTATTTTTTGATCATTAATCAAAAAATCAATTCTTGATGCACCACCTGCATAAGTTGGACTATACTCTTCAGATCTGACGTCATCAAAATGTAGTTTTAAAAATGAGTGAAGTAAATCTTGAACATCATATTCATCTTTAATTTCTAAAGTTTGTCTATTAGAATGTCGGATAAGTAATTGTCTTACAGCTCTATGAAAATTTGATAGTATTGTAACTACAGTTCTTTTATAATCAACACTTATGATAGATGAATCTTTATCATCCGCTTCTGTCCAGTATTCTTTTATTTCGTCTATAAATGACATTAGAACTGTTTTTGCTTCTTTTATGCCTTCATTATGTCTTTGAACAAATGCTGATGGTGGTGTACTTGAACTTATAATCATTAATCCAAAATGGATATTGGTAAAATCTTTTATATGACGAGTTTTATCACCAAATATTCTTTCAATTGCAACTTCTGTGTCTCTATCCCACTTATCAAAATCAGAGTTATCTCCCCTGTATTGATATGGCGGTAATGAATCCAGCCGGCTGATTAAAGTTTCTAATTTCGAAATTGCTTCACCTTTTTTCATATTTTCTCCATTAATAGTAGTAATAATTTATTTTTCGGCATGTCGCACAACATCGTATATCTGAACAGAGTTCGTATATACATTCCTCTGGTCGCACTTCTTCTCTTCAATCATCGCTTACATCCCCTATTGTTATAAAATCTAACGGACTTTTAATCTTACCGATATTCTTTTTGCCCATATACGTTATATCTCTGTCGTCTTACTACTCTCGTGACCCGGAAGTTCTTGAATGTATCTTAGGTCTACCCCACTTTCCAACAAACGTGTGGCAAAGCTATGCCTTAAGGCGTGCACACTGACATCTTTTGAGATTCCGATTGTTATTCACAGCACCGTCAAATATTCTCTCTACAGTCCGCGTTGTCGGGTGAGATTACACAGGTTTCCATAAGATTGATCTTGTGTAATCTCATGGTTTCAATTTTTTTGAGTAACCCAATAACCCTTGCAAACCAGGGCATTTTTCCAGGCATGTAGAAACTGTTATCTCAATTGTGCTTCTTAAAAGTGACAGATGACAGCAGATATTCTTCGAAGGGGTCGGCTGAATGGAGTGCAGAACGAGCAGATTGTTGCTTTTACATCGTCCATGGAAGCCGATAGATGGATTTTTGATGCTGATATGCTGGTAGACAAAGCATACGTGGTAATGCTTTCCCACCAGGGAATAATCAGCCGTGATGACGCATCAGGGATACTCTCAGGCTTAAAAACGATAGAGAAGGATGGCATCGGTGTGCTTGATGACAGTTACGAGGATGTTCATATCGCGATTGAAGCACGGCTTATCGAGCTTACCGGTGAAAATACTGGCGGAAGGATGCATTCGGGAAGATCCCGAAACGATGAGGTTGCAACCTGTATCAGGATTGCACTTCGTTGTGAATTATTAGAGCTTGCAGAGTGCCTTGTCAAGCTCAGGAGTGTTTTTATCATAAAAGCAGATAATCATATTGATACTGTTATGCCGGGTTTTACACACCTGCAGCATGCTCAACCAACCACCTTTGCCCACTATTTGCTTGCTCATGCCTGTGCCCTTGAGCGTGATTTTGAACGGCTGACCGATGCATACAAACGGATTAATCTTTGCCCGCTCGGAGCAGCAGCATTCGCCTCCACTGGTTTTCCACTGGACAGGGATTATGTCTGCAAGCTTCTTGGATTCGATGCACTGCTTGAAAACTCGATGGATGCGGTTTCGACAAGGGATTTTATCATCGAAACACTTGGTGTATGCTCTAATCTTATGGTTGATATTAGTCGGTTTGCAGAAGAGACCATACTGTGGAGCACCAGCGAGTTTGGTTTTATCGAACTATCTGATGCATATTCTTCTACTTCTTCCATCATGCCGCAGAAGAAGAACCCAGACATATCAGAACTCTTGCGAGCTAAAACAGGAAGCGTTCATGGAGCTTTAATGTCAGTACTTTATATCTGCAAGGCACTTCCCTACAGCTACAATCGCGACCTCCAGGAAGTTACTCCTCACCTGCAAAAAGCGGTTGGTATTACAAAGAGCGCAGTGTCTATAACAACTGATATGCTCTCAACACTCAAGGTGCACAAGGAACTGCTTCATCAAAAATCCACATCCGGCTTTTCAACTGCAACCGAACTTGCAGACACTATCGTGCGCGTTACAGGTCTGCCGTTCAGAATTGCTCACCAGGTAGTAGGGTCAGCAGTGCGAGAAGGAAATCTCGATTTTGCAAAAATTATAGAGATTGGGAAGAAAGTTACAGGTAAAAACCTTGAAGATATTGGTCTGAGAAAAGAGGAATTTTTAGAGGCGCTTGATCCATTGTTAAATATAAATCGTAGAAACATCAAAGGAGGACCTGCACCGAGCGAGTGCGCGCGTTCAATAATAGAAAGGGGAAATAAACTTTCAGACGATCAGCATGCTATCCAGCAGCGTATCAATGCACTCGATGAAGCCAAACACATGCTTGATACAATCGTCGATACATTTGAGACGCATCTTTAAAAATTTTTAATACGTATAACATTCAACATTTCGGAAAAGCGTATGCAGCATCACAAAGTTCAGCATCATTGCCATCTTCGATTTTAGTATTAGATAAAGTGCACCTCTTAACCTTTGCTTTGATACGTGTTGACATGTTACTCACATAGTTATCTTCACAAATAACATAGCATCAACTCATTAGTGTTTTTTTAAAATTAAATCATCGGTTTAAGCTTTGAACGGCTCGGAAGATTCAACCGTAATGTTCGTCTGTACCAAAGCCGTCACATCTTATTGAACACGAGTTTTCCGCCTTCCTCGTTCACCTGTATAGCGTCGCCTTCAGAAAATTCTCCAGCGATTATTTTGAGGCTGAGAGGGTCGAGGATGTGGTGCTGTATTGCGCGTTTCAATGGTCGTGCTCCATAATTCGGATCATATCCTGTTTTTGCGAGGAATTCTTTTGCAGCGTCTGTGAGATTGAG
>CAJHIR010000016.1 GCA_905067535.1 Candidatus Argoarchaeum ethanivorans | reverse complement strand
TACTCTTATTTGCTAAGTTAGGGTCAATACATCGTACACCGTTTTAAGTCTTCCAAATATCCTGCCTAATCGGTTTAATCTCCTCATTTAACTTGTAACCCAACTTTGACAGTTGTGATTTATCAGGAGTGTCCTCAGTTGAGTTTGGTTTATGTTTAGTCAAACAAGACTGGGGACGTTTGGTATCACTCCGGATGATAATATTTGTTTTCCGGTTGGGACGATCTTTGCTGTTTGTGGGCAGTATGAAAAACTTGATTTATGTACGATCCCTAAGCTTGTTTTGCCAGTTCAAGTTCTCTTAAGAATGCTGCTGCAGTAAAAGTGTCGCCAAGTCCCACGGTGGTCACAGGTTTTTCGCATCGCATGACTGGAACCATACAAACGTAACAGTTTTCTATAGATGTGGTTTTACTGCTCCTCAAAGGTATGTTTTTTGTGGTTTGCTCGATATATTCCCGGTTTCCATGTTTGCCTGTTGTTGCATAAGATGCTGCAGTCCTGACCGCAAACCAGAGCGCTTTAATCTCATCCGCTGGTTTGATGAACCCTTTTTTGAACACACTTACCACAAACTCACCGGTGTGAACGCAGACACGATTCAAATCAGCAGCTTCTAAGATCTGCAAAGAAGCTATGGTTATGTCTCCAATTTGCGGATCATTTATTCCTGCAATCAGTTTTTTGTTATCTTTTATCAGGCTGCACCGTGATAGTTCCACTTCATTCAATCCAAGACTATCAACGTGGGAAAGGTTTTTTAGTAGATAGGATTCAACAGTACCGCTCTGAAAATAGCCATGTTCGACATGGATAAACATACCAGGATTCTGCTTCTTCAAGCTTGCAGTCTGTCGTATGAATCTGTTTAGTTTGTCTTTGTATGTGCTGCCATCGGGATATTCTTTCAGTAATAAGTGAAACCCTGCAAAGATTGCACCATCAAAACTGTCAGCAAATTGCAGCAGGTACTCTTCAAAAAAAGGATCAACTTCGAGTGCGATGTTTGCCGGATCGTAAGTTGCAATGAAACGGTCATCATGCGGTACAATAAAATCCAGATCGCCTACCTGCACGTGCGTACCCTTGTTGAAATTGAAGACAAAATGGATAGATTCCTCGTTTTCAGAGTTCTGGACTCTTGTTTTGATGTTTTCCCTATGAAATAACTCCGTCTGCACCTTTGAGTGTCTTGCAATGTTAGGCAGTACAAGGCTTGCACCAAGTTCTGATAACACGTTAGTTATATTTCCAGCATTGCCGCCAATGATAATATCTGATTTTTCTCCAAAGCACTCTTTTAGAGATTTAACAACCCTGTGATTGAAGATCAACCATTCCGCACCGCTTCCACTTTTCATATTTAATAGAAGCCCACGAAAAAAATCTTCTATGCTGTATATACCTTCAGACGATGATGCAAGGTGTTTTAGCACTTTTTCTATAATGTTGTGGTTACCCAGGTACCTGACTATTTCATTGCCTCTTATAGTATACACAGAGTCAAGATTTACATTATATCCGCAGATTATTCGCATAGTTCTTCAACTCCATAAACAAAACTCAACCGTTAATCACCGTTCCAAGTCTTTTAGCATCTTCTCAAACAATGGCTTAATTTCTGGAATTCTCTTTTTAATTGTATCCCACACAATTTTCATATATAGACAGCCCCTTTTAGGATATGTTTTCCTATCTGTGGCTTAAGAGCGGATTTCATTACCAGATCAACCTTTACTCCCAATAAATCGGACAGATATTTTTCAAGTTCAACAAATGTTATCAAATCCATCCCGGCATCTGGATAAAATTCAACTAGGATATCAATATCGCTGCCTTTTTTCTCTTTTCCTCTCATATAAGAACCAAATACTCCAATCTCTTTAATTCCACATTTTTCTCTTAACTCGCTTTCATGCTTTTTAAGGATTCTTTTTATTTTGTCACTGAATTTTGTCCTAAGATATGAAACATTATAAGTTGTAGCCATATGTTTTCTCGCTGAACTATATCAAACGGTAGTTCCACCCTATTTTATTTTATTTGCTTCAATTCATTAAGAATTTCTCCCCATGTTGGCATCAAACCAAAAATCAGAAGTCCGATAAAGTCAGGATAATTCAACCACAGAGGGCACAGAGTACACAGAGGGCTTTTAATTGATCCTGCGTGTTATTCCATCCTTAAGAAGCGTCACATTGAAATTAATTAGCAGTCCAAGGCTTTTTCCGCTTAGTTTGAGGTATGAAATCAGTTGCGCTTCGTAAACAGGTGTTATCTCGTTCACAGCCTTAAGTTCGACGATTACAGAATCTTCCACGAGAAGATCCAATCGGTATCCCAAATCGACTTTCATTCCGTCATAAATTACAGGAAGCCCAACCTGTGACAGAACTTTAATGCCTCGTTTTTCCGATCCATACGTAAAACTTGCCTCGTATGCGCTTTCCAGTAATCCAGGCCCTAATGTGCTGTGTACCTGCATCGCTGCCCCAATAATCTTTTCAGATATTCCGTTCAATTCCATATTCTCTGTGCTCTCTGTGTCCTCTGTGGTTTTATATATTATGGTTTGTTCAACAAGAAGATGCTTAATACTCGCATATACTCGCATGATCCTACATTATGTCTAAAAATTAAATTGTCATGACAGTAGTTTGCAGTTTGTAAGATTCACGAAAATACTTCTGTTGGAAGTATTTGCCAACATATGGCCCGGCGAGCATGAAAGCTCCTGCCAATACGGCTAATACAGCAACAACGATTATCCTGATTTCAATGGCTTTCTTCCCCTTAACCCATTTATTAGCTATTTTCAGCAGGCGATTTCGCCTAACGGTTGGCAGATAAAAGAAGTTACCGAAGGCAATTTGGACGAAGCGTAGCGAAGTCGGCAACCCTGTGTTATACGACCCGTTAGGGCAAGAGCGACAAAGAAGCGATCGCTGAGTTCCGAACCCCGTCAATTTATTTAATTGTAAAGAACTTATCATACAATCTTTCGCCTAAAGCTCTATATTGGCTAGATTTGTAGTCCTCAAATCTGAATTCTGAAATTCCCTTTAATTTATCTTGATAGTAGTCACTCTCACCAGTTTTATCATTTTTTATTAATAATCTTAAACAATTGATAAGACCGTTAATAGAAGTAACGGTAAGGAACTTGCTTATTTTTTTGTTAGTTGTCCATAGATTATTCGGTATATTTTTCTTGTATGCAATCAATAGTTTATTTATTTCCTCAGTGCAAAATTCCCGATATTCAAGCAGCAATTGATGATCTTTTTCTATTATCAAGTCCCCCTTATTTGGATTTTTCCACAATTTAAAGAGACTATCTTCACCACTACGTTTTACGATCGGTGTTAAACCATAGCTAACTATAGACGTGGTTGGGACCTTACCTTTATCAAAAAAATATTCTGCTAAATATGCTTCTAAGGGACCATTATTATTTAACATAGAAATAACAGATTTTGCAACAGCAATTGTTGAAAAGGGTTCCAACAGTAATTGGATTGCCTGCTTTAAATCAGATTTTGCACCAGTTTGATTCGCATTTATCTCCAAAAATAATTTTGCTTCAAACTCTAATCTTTTATGATCCTCCAATCCTTCTGGATATATGATACCTGTTACTAATAAATTCTGTCTCTTTCTTAATCTAGAAATTTTTTCTTCATATATGTCATCTCCCTCGTGATATGCATAAACTCTATGTTGACCGTCAACCAGTCCAATTAAATTAAATCCCTCTTCTATCTGAATTGTAACGGGATGTGTTTTATTAAAAGTGTTTGCTTCTACATCCAATAATTTGGTTTTTTCATTAGGCAATGTTACAATAATATTATTGACAAATACTCTATTCTGTTCATCCAGATATTTGCGCATTTTTGTTATTTTGGTATTAACTATCATTCTTTGATATAAACCATCAGCCTTTTTCCATCCTTCTTTTCTTAATACATAAGCTCTACCTATCAAGGATTCGGCATCCATATAAAAAGAAACTACGTTGTAATCTTTATCAAAACTACTATGTTCTTCAGGTAAAATATGGCCTTCATACTCTACAGATGCACCTTTGGAAGGCTTTAAAACATTTTCTCCAATATTGTTATAGTTTAATCCCAAAAAATTAAATAGTTCGAACCTTGAAGATTTTTTTATGATTTTGGAAATTGATAGGAAATACTGGAGAATTGGATAATCAAAAAATTTAACATGCGGCAAATGCCCTTTATGTTGGTTTTCCAATTTATTTTTTGAACAATAAAGAATAATCAATTCACATTGTGACGGAGCGTAGTTTTTATCTCTTGTTTTCTTGAATGTCTCAAAAGTTTTTTCAAAAAATTCAATAAACTCGTTTTTATTATTAATAATAAGGTCAAATAAAATTTTTTTCAGTAATATGTGACCTGAGAGCTTTCTTGTACTTGCACAAGTATATTCGGCTAAAACAATTATATTTTCATAAACAAAAACATCATCTATGTCACCAGTTCGTCCTTTAAAGGTGAATTCTTTATCACTTACTGAAAGGACTTTTGTAAAACCAGAATTACGAAAAACACTTCTAATATCTTTTCTATGATTTATTTTTTCAAGTTCTTCTGGAGTAGGTTTCCTCATAGCTTTTTTTCTTTTTGCCATTGTAAAATAAAATTATTCAAAATCTTCTTCGTTCAAATTTACTTTTATGGGACTAATTACTGTAAATTTCTCTATTTTTTTATCTGGATTATATTTTTCTTCATACTTATGCATAACGTTATTTGTATATAAATAAATCTCCTTATCTCTAAGATTTTTCAATATTTTTTTTTCATCAGAGTGGAATACTATATTAGGTTCTATTCCAAACTTAGATAGAGGCGGATGAGAGATTAAGTAATCTATTTCTTTTTTTAGAGCCACAATATAACTCTTATCATCTAGAGAAGTTTTGGCAATATTAATTAAAATATCATAGTTTACTTTGATTAATTTGTGTTTTTCTTTAGGTAAGTCTTTACTGATTTTAACATGTATCAATTGTAGAATACTCTTTAAATCCTTATTAAGTTTATTTCTTATTACTTTCGCATATTTTAATGCTCTTAAATTTAGAATTGTTTTTTCAAAACTTTCTTGATCATACTTCCCCTTTTTTAATAGTTCATAATTTTTAGAACCTTTCACAAAAGTTTTTTCGAAATAATTGTGGAACATGTTAATGTACTCTCTATTTAGCTCAAAACCCATATACTTCCTATTCATATACGCTGCTTGCACTAACACAGAACCTGTCCCTGCAAACGGATCCAATATGACATCTTCTTCATCAGACGTTAATTGAATCATATTTCCAATCATGTCTGTGGGCAGGGGGCAAAAATGTTTTACGTATCCATTCCCCCAAGACCCCTGTATCGGTATTCCATAGTTCCATACTTCATCAAGGGCTTTCCCCTTTGGATTATATCTTTCTGGGTATCTAATCCACCATTTTTTCAAAAACTTAGTATTGTATATTCTTACGCGATCGCTATGGTATTTGAATTTTTTTGATTTTGAAAATAAGAGGATATACTCAAACTTGTTTTTTGTTTGACCTTTCCTAGACCATGGCACTGTTTTATCTTTGTTCCATATTATTATGTCTTGAAGTTTCCATCCAACTTCTTCTATTTTTTTTGAAAAATCAAATGGTAATGGGACAATTTTTTCTTTATCCCTAAACGTATCAATAATTACCCAAAGAGATCCAGTATCTTTTGTTATGTTATAGATATTTAAAAATACTTTTTTAAGATTATCTAAATACGTTTCATATTTTTGTCCAAAACCTATTTGATCTTTATATCCATAATCTTTCATATTATAATAAGGAGGAGAAGTTATGGTAACATCTACAATTTTATCATTAATAACTTCGTTAATCTTCCTAGCATCTATCCTATGGAGTCTGAATATATCTTCTTTTACTTTCATTTGTAGAATGATTAGTTCCTATTAAACATGTATCAATTATATTAAAAATATTCATTAAAATACTTTTGTCTTTTTTCAGAAGGGGTTCGGAATTTCATATAACATAGTTATTCTGACATTAATGTCGGATATACTTTTATATTGGCATCATATCTGAAGTTAATGTCGGATATACATACCTCTAGTGGACATTCAATCATCGCTTACATCCCCTATTGTTATTAAATCTAACGTGCTTTTTATCTTACCGATATTCTTGTTGCTCACATGCGTATATATCTCTGTCGTTTACTACTCTTGTGACCCAGAAGTTCCTGAATATACCTCAATCCACACCGCTTTCCAACAAGTCAAATCTTCAGTTGGGTGTATCAGATGAATGAATCAAAGAAGTTTTTAGCGAAGTACTGAAGTTGTTAGAGGAGTAGTTTGCAGTTTCATATCAGTCTTGCTCCTGTGTGGTTTACCAGGCTTGTTCCCGCATGTTCATATTCGCTGAACACGTTTTTTCCAATGGCAAAGGCTGTGTCTCCAAGCATTGCCTGTGCTGCCATGTGTCCTTTTGCTCTTGCTGCTTCTATTGCATCAAGTACGTGGCTGCTTGCAAGGTTGACCTCGCTTGTGAATTTGTTGGATTGTATCATGAAGTTTTCAACCGTTGGTTTGCAGATGAGATTTTTCAAAGCATTCTCCCCACTTGTAGCTATCTGCTTTTGAAGCGTGTCGTCTTCAAGTATCTTTTTTGTTGATATGTTTTTAAAACTTACCCACGAAACAGAAATCGGAGGTGTTAATATTTTATCTACTTTATTATGTGGTGGAACGCCCTCTTTCAGTCGTATTACTAGTCCACCGGTTATCTGCGCTGGTATATCTCCAAGTCCTGTCCGGTTTATTACTTCTGCTGTATGGGCAATTTGGGCAAGTTGATTTCTCGTGAGGTTAACGTCCTGTAGCTGGTTTGCTGCTACCACCGATGCAAGGGTGCTTGCTCCACTTGCTCCAAATCCGGCTCCAAAAGGCACGGTAGAGTTGAGTTTGATTTCCAGAGGTGCATCTGTAATCGCGTGTATGGCATCAACCAGTGGACTGCACTCGAAAGGCTTATTATTCAAGAGTATGCGGGTGGTGTCTGAAAAGCTTGCTTCTGCAATAATTCCACCATCCAAACATACACCTGCCCCAAGTGACCCGCTTTCTTCTGGTTTTTTTGTTATCTTAGGTATGAAAAACCCGCTTATGTGCGCTGGTGCGAAAGCTGTTATTTTTTTCATAAACTTAAAGACAGTAAAGCTATTATCACACTAATTCCTCTATTACGTCAATGATGTGTCTTGCAAGCTTATCTTTTCTTCCTTCTACTGCTGTAATTCCATTGTTCTTTTGTATAATATGAATACGGTTTGTTTCTTCTCCAATGCCACCGCTTCCTACATCATTGGCTACGACTGCTGCAAGCTTGTATTTGTCCATTAATTTCCCTGCCCGCGTGATTAACTCTTCTGTTGAGATGTTGGTCTCAGCTTTAAAACCAATGACAGGAAGATGTGGATATTGTTTCGTGACTTTGCTTAATAATTTTACTACAGGTTTTAACACGATGGTACGGGCTGAACCTGAATCTATCTTCGTCCGCGCTGCCCTATCTACGGTAAAGTCAGATATTGCAGCAGCACTGATTAACACATCAGTATTTGCTGCTTCCTTGAGCACTGCATCTGTCATTTCTTTTGCAGATTCGACAATGATTTCTCTTATGGCACGAAGACCCTGTTTTTTCGAGTGCACTGTCGTGACCATCCTCGCGCCACGTCTGTAGGCTTCAACAGCTAACGCAACACCAGTGCGACCTGAAGCACGGCTGGTGATGATTCGTATTGGATCAATGCGTTCACTTGTAGCGCCACTTGTAATCAGTATGTTTTTTCCATCAAGAGAGTGTGAGCCAAGAATACGTTCAGTTTCAAGAATGATGTCTTCGTTCTGTGCAATTTTTGCTTTGCCCTCTTCAAACACCGATTCAACAAAAGTCACACCCATTCGTTCAAGTCTCTGGATGTTATCAACGACCGCTGGATGGTTATACATCGCCTCGTGCATGGCTGGGGCAACCAGCACTGGCTTTCCAGAGCCAATGGCAGTAGTTGCAAAGGTTGTAACTGCTGTGTCATCGATACCACATGCTATCTTGCTAATCGTATTTGCGGTCGCTGGTGCAATTAAAAGCAGGTCAGAATCACCATCTGCACCACACAACACAACATGCTCTACCCCACCTGTAATCTCTGTAATTACCCGGTTCCCTGCTGCATAATGCATAGCGTCGGGATGAAGTATGCGTGTGGCAGCATCACTCATTACAGGAATTACCCTTGCACCTTTCCGTATGAGACTGTGTGCAAGCTCTACACAACGCACCGCAGCAATACTTCCAGTAACAGCCAGAACAACAGTTTTGTCCTTGAGCGTATTTGCGTCTGTAACATGTATTTTTTTCATTGGATATAAACACCCTATTCGTTCTTCGAGTCTCGATTGCTTGCACCTCGACTACTTCGTAGTCGAGAGTTACCAGTTAGTTTCTGCACTTGATTGCTTCGCAATCAAGAATCGAAGGCTACTGGTATTATATTTCTGCACAACTCGATTACTGCGTAATCGAGAGTTGTTCTCTGTACACGAAGTGTACAGTTCTGCAGAACGAAGTTGTGCAGGCTTGCACAATCGAGAGTTAAAGTTGTCTCTGCAAAGCGCAGCTTTGCAGGCTTGCATCTACAGAACGATAATCTCTGCTTGAAGTTTTTCTGGTTCCAATAATGCTACTGTTTTATTACCTGTCAGCACACCAGATACTTCACCCGGATTGATATGCAGTGTTGAGCCATGATTGATCACTGGTATATGGGTGTGCCCGCTTATCATAATGTCAAAGTTTCCACTTTTTACCAGTGCTTCGACAACGGCTTTGCTTGTGCCGTGTAACATCCCGATTTTTCTATTATCGCAAACGGTCTCAATAAAATTGCCAACACTGCCACCTATTCTATAAACCAACCTGTTAATGTTTATTTTATCGCCATCATTATTGCCAAAACACATCTTGAACGTACAGTTTAGTCTGGATAATGCGTCAATCATGAAAGGCGATACCAGATCGCCAGCATGGAGCACGAGCTCAACTTCTTTGTCGTTAAAAAATTGAATAGCAGCTTTAAGTGCATGAAGGTTGTCATGAGAGTCAGACATTATTCCAATCAGCATCAGAAGATCGCCTTTTAGCTCATTACTTTTTTATACAGACGTGCCTGAAAACCATGATACATGGCGAAACCTTCTGCATCCTTCTGGTTTAGCACGGTGCTGTCAAAGGATGCAAGCTCTTTGGAATACAATGCATACGATGATGAACGCGCAATCGGAACAGCACTTCCCTTGTAAAGTCGCAAGCTTACCGTGCCTGTAACTCTCTCCTGTGTCTTGTCTATGAACGCATTAAGGGCGAGATACAGCGGTTCATCCATCAAGCCCATGTATGCAAGTTCACTGAATGCCTCATCAACCATTTTTTTGAATTGCAGTTCTGCCCTTGTAAGCACAAGTTTTTCAAGGTCAGCATGTGCCGTAAGCAAAATGGTTGCTGCAGGATGTTCATAGTTTTCTCGTGCTTTTAGACCAAGCACCCGATCCTCTATCATATCAGTCCTGCCAACACCATGCTGCCCCCCAACAACATTCAAGTGTTCAACAAGAGAGAGACTGCCAAATCTTTTTCCATTCACACCAACAGGCACGCCACGATCAAATTCAATTTCTACAGTTTCAGGTTCATCAGGGGCTTTTAATGGTGATACTGTCCATGTGTATATCTCTTCGGGAACTGCATAAGACGGTTCTTCAAGAAGGCCTCCTTCAATGCTGCGGCTCCACAGGTTTTCATCCACACTCCATGGCTTTTTCGTTGATACAGTTATAGGAATGCCTTTTTTCGCTGCATAGTTGATTTCCCATTCCCTGGTCAATTCAAGTTCCCGCACCGGTGCTACTACATCATAACAGGTGGAGCGAAACACTGCTTCAAAACGTAACTGGTCGTTGCCTTTACCTGTGCACCCATGAGCTAATGCCTGTGCACCCTCTTTATCTGCAACTTCCACAATTTTCTTTGCAATCAATGGGCGGGCAATGGCTGTGCCCATCACATAGCCTTCATAACTTCCATTAGCCTTGATCAATGGAAAAACATACTCTTCGACAAATTCCTCTTTTGCATCAATGGTGATGTGCTTATCACTGATCATCTGTGCACGTGCTACTGCAGACTCGATATCGCTTCCTGGCTGCCCAACATCAACAACAACTGTTATTATATAATCATAGCCATATCGCTCTCTAAGTATTGGCACACACACCGACGTGTCAAGACCACCTGAATAAGCAAGTACAACTTTCTTCATATTACAAACAAACCTCAAGTTTTTTATTTTTTATCTCTTCTGCAAGTAGATCATCTATCCAGTCAGTAAGATATTTACAATACTCGGGCTCACATTCAAGCCTGCAGCCCGTGCATGGACTAAAATGTCCATTGGAAATCAAATATATTAGGCTCTCCTTTTTCGCGGTTCCAAGCATCCCTTCTTCGATTGACCGGATTAAAAATGTTCGGGAACCTTTTGCTATCACCTTCTCTCGTGTGATCAGGTTTTTTTTAAGCAATCGCTTAACCAGTCGTGAACACTTTGGACTGTCGATGCCAACTACTTTCCACAGTTCATTCTGCAGGATGCCGTCTTTTCGTGTCTTTATAACATCAAGGAGTGTATCCGCTCCAATAGAAGGATATCCTAATGTTTTCTCTTCAATATCTCCGAACATCCCTTCTTCGACTGATCGGATTAAAAATGTTCGGGAACCTTTTGCTATCACCTTCTCTCGTGTGATCAGGTTTTTTTTAAGCAATCGCTTAACCAGTCGTGAACACTTTGGACTGTCGATGCCAACTACTTTCCACAGTTCATTCTGCAGGATGCCGTCTTTTCGTGTCTTTATAACATCAAGGAGTGTATCCTTGTTCATGATCGAGCTCATTTATAAAGGATTTACTAAAATGATGTTATTACCTCGTAAAACCACAGATCCAAGAGATTTTATCCTTTTTTCATCCTCAACTTCAACAGTATCAATAAGATGTATGTTCAGGTACTCATCAGCACTTGAGAGAATACCCTCGAGAATATGATTGTTGCCTTTCATTTCTACTTGAATCTTGGAACCAACCAACGATTGTATTTTTTTATTAGGAAACACCGGAAGAACCTCATTACGTATTATATTTAGGTATATTACTTCAAACTTTGCAATGATGCAAACAAAAGAAGAAATTGATTTGGCTGGCAGCGATCTGTAGTTCCCAAGGGCTCGCGCGCCTCAGTACAGTACAGAACGTGGGCCTGCTTATCTTCTGTGTTCGGGATGGGTACAGGAGTTTCCAGACCGCTATGGCCGCCATACCATGTCAACAAAGGTTATGCTATGTATATTAGTGATCCAATGGATATCGCCTGGATGCAAGTTTCACAAAGCTGTAGCAAGGATATAAAGAACAATTAGTAATCGCGGACTGAACACCTCGGTTTCCCTTGGTGCGTACATCCCGATTCTATCAAACTCATCTTTTATGAGCGTTTCATAGAAGTCTCTTTTCGGGTGGAGTTTCGGGCTTAGATGCTTTCAGCCCTTATCTCTGTAGCGCGTAGCTGCTCGGCAATGCCTTGTCAGACAACCGATCGACCAGTGGCGCCGCTGCTCAGTTCCTCTCGTACTATAAGCAGCTTACCCTCAGACCTTAAACACCCCCAGTAGATAGTAACCGACCTGTCTCACGACGGTCTAAACCCAGCTCACGATCTCCTTTAATAGGCGAACAACCTCACCCTTGGCTGCTGCTGCACAGCCAGGATGGAAAGAACCGACATCGAGGTAGCAAGCCACCGGGTCGATATGTGCTCTTGCCGGTGACGACACTGTTATCCCTGGGGTAGCTTTTCTGTCATCAATAGCCCTCATCAAGAAGGCATAGTGGTTCGCTAGACCCGAGTTTCCTCTCGTCATCCCTCATTGTGCGGGATAACGTCAGGCTGACTTATGCTCTTGCACTCTTTAGTGGGTTTCTGACCCACCTGAGTCAACCTTTGGGCGCCCTTGATATCTTTTCAAGGGCGTGGCGCCCCACCCAAACTGCCCACCTACAGGTGTCCCCAAAAAAAACTTTGGGTTAGGATCATAATTTTGAAAGGGTAGTGTCTCATTGTTGACTCCACTCACGCTGGCGCGCGAGCTTCGACGTCTCCTACCTACTCTGCACAATCAAAACCACAATCCAACTGCAGGCTGCAGTAAAGCTCCACGGGGTCTTCACTTCCCCCTGGGGGTCCCCAGACTCTGCACTGGGATGTAAACTTCACCGGGCTCTGGCTAGGGACAGTAGAGCTCTCATTGATCCATTCATGCAAGTCGCCAATTAAGCGACAAGGTACTACGCTACCTTAAGAGGGTCATAGTTACCCCCGCCGTTGACAGGCCCTTCTTCCCGTTGAACCGAGCTTTCAGGTACCTGCACTGGGCAGGATTCACTGACTGTACTCATCCTTTCGGATTTGCAGTCAGCTATGTTGTTATTAGACAGTTAGAGCTCCCTGGTCACTGCGACCTGCCAACTTCTTGGCAGGCACTCCTTCTCCCGAAGTTACGGAGCTAATTTGCCGAATTCCCTTAGCCAGCATAACCCGACACGCCTTAGCCTTTTCAGCTAGGGGCACCTGTGTCAGTTCTCGGTACGATCAATCCAACGGCCTTTTCACGGGCACCTGGGGTTAGCTGAATTTCTCCATCACATCTTCATTCTCTTCTCGCTATTACAGCACTCCAAGAGTTTAAATGCTTGGACAGTGCGATGACACTGCTCAGCCTACCCGGATGCGTCAACATTTAAATTGTTAGATTGGTACAGGAATATTAACCTGTTTCCCTTTTGACATACTCGAATTACGATATATCTTAGGATCGACTAACCCTCGGCTGACGAACATTGCCGAGGAAACCTAGCCCCTTCGGCGGCTGGGATTCTCACCCAGCTATGCTGCTACTGTTGCCAGGATTTTCGTTCCAACACGGTCCACAGGACTTCACAGCCCTGCTTCTGTCCATGCCAGACGCCTTCCTACCAGATCACCTCTCGGTGCTCCATGGTATCGGTGGTCGACTTGAGCCCCGTCCATTTTCGGGGCCCTAAACCTCGACTGGTGGGCTGTTACGCACTCGTTAAAGGATAGCTGCTTCTAAGCTCACCTTCCAGTTGTCTTGGGCTTAGGACACCCTTTAGTATTAACACTTAGTCGACACTTAGGGACCTTAACCATGGTCTGGGTTCTCTCCCTCACGGACTACAAGCTTACCCCAGTAGCCCGGACTGCCTGCCTTCTACGACGACAACAAGTTCGGAGTTTGACAAGAGAGTAGGGGGTTTCCCCCCCAGCTTCTCCAATCAGTGCTCTACCTTGTTGACGATCTCCAGCAGGGTCATGCTGCGACATGTTTAGGAAGGAACCAGCTGTTTCCCAGCTCGATTAGTATTTCACTCCTAGACACAGGTCACGCGAATGATTTGCAAATCAATACCGCTAACGGTCCTCCACGTAGCTTTCGCCACGCTTCAACCTGCCCACGCCTAGATCGCTGGGTTTCGGGTCGTAATCTAGTGACTCCACGCGCTTGTACACGTCGCACCTCGCCCCTGAAAGGGGTTGTGTGCATGTTGCTTTCGCTAAGGCTCCCCCCATAATGAGGTTAGCCATCGCCACTCGAATACACTCCCTGGCCCGTTCTTCAAAACGTAAGATGTAACACTGGCACCACAACTCGTACTACAGCCTCGCGACTGCTTCCTTCATTGCAGAGATCCTTTCATGCTACATCGCTCTATCACCACTCAATTTCAGGCACTTTGCACCTCCCTTCTTAGGGCACTTTTCAGCTTTCCCTCACGGTACTAATGCACTATCGGTCTCAAGACGTATTTAGTTTTGGAAGTTGATGACTCCCAGATTCCCGCGAGAATTCCAACTCACGGTACTCAAGGACAAAACCACAATCTTTCAGGCTTGTACTTACATGACTATCACACTCTATGGTCTGTCATTCCAGACAAGTTCAGCTTCACCTGGGAAGACTGCAAAAAGGCTTAATCCTTACAACACCACATCTCCATTCCATTTCTGGGTGGATTCAGTTTGAACTGTGCTGTGTTCACTCGCCGTTACTTACAGCATCTCAAATTTGATTTCTTTTCCTGCCCCTACTAAGATGTTTCAATCCAGGGCGTTCCCAACCACACGCCATATTAAGGCACGTGGTTACTGTTGCTAAAACAGTAAGAGGTCTTATTAGGAAATCCTCGGTTCAACACGTCCATGCAGTTCGCCGAGGCTTATCGCAGCTTGGCACGTCCCTCATCAGCGCTTGAGCCAAGCCATCCATTGAATGGCACAAATTATACCAGATACAGCAATTATTTCACTTACATCCAGTAAGCGTCCAAAGAATCACACATATACATAGCATCATAAAACCACACCTTTCCTCAAAAAAGAGGAAAGGTGTGGTTTTCAGCCCTTCCCCATACAATCATACAACTGTATAGGTGCATTGGCAACTGGACTCGCTGGGACTTGAACCCAGGGCCTCTGCCTTGCAAAGGCAGCGATCTTCCAATCTGATCTACGAGCCCCATTTAAGTAAATTCGCAAAGCCCCTACGAGAACCACTATAAATATTATTATTATTGTAGCAGTTTTTCGGCATTCAGTTCAATTACGTTAGGAGGTGATCCAGCCGCAGATTCCCCTACGGCTACCTTGTTACGACTTAACCCCACTCGCGAAGCCCAAGTTCGAACACGGCAACAAATTTCCGCATCCTCACTCAGACCTCACTCGCATGGTTTGACGGGCGGTGTGTGCAAGGAGCAGGGACGTATTCACCGCGCTATGTTGAAACGCGATTACTACGGATTCCGGCTTCACGAGGACGAGTTACAGTCCTCGATCCGAACTACGAATAGGTTTAGGAGATTACCGTCCCTTTTCAGGGTAGGTGCCCATTGTCCTATCCATTGTAGCCCGCGTGTAGCCCAGATCATTCGGGGCATACTGACCTACCGTTGCCCGCACCTTCCTCCACCTTAGCGGTGGCGGTCCCTACAGTGTGCCCATCCTTCTTGCGAAGCTGCTGGCAAATGTAGGCGCGGGTCTTGCTCGTTGCCTGACTTAACAGGATGCTTCACAGTACGAACTGACGACGGCCATGCACCTCCTCTCAGCGAATCAGGTAAGGTCTTCAGCCTGACCTTCATAGTGCTGTCTGATCTGGTGAGTTTTCCGGCGTTGAGTCCAATTGAACCGCAGGCTCCACCCGTTGTAGTGCTCCCCCGCCAATTCCTTTAAGTTTCAGCCTTGCGACCGTACTTCCCAGGCGGCTCGCTTCACGGTTTCCCTACGGCACCAAATACGGACGCACCGTATCTGACACCTAGCGAGCATCGTTTACAGCTGGGACTACCCGGGTATCTAATCCGGTTTGTGCCCCCAGCTTTCGTCCCTCACCGTCGAACCCGTTCTGGTAGGATGCCTTCGCCATCGATGGTCCCCCAGGGATTACAAGATTTCACCCCTACCCTTGGAGTACCTCCTACCTCTCCCGGTCCCAAGTCATAGCAGTATCTCTTAGACGTCTAACAGTTAAGCTGCTAGATTTCCTAAGAAACTTACTAAACCGGCTACGAACGCTTTAAGCCCAATAAAATCGGTTACCACTCGGGCCGCCGGTGTTACCGCGGCGGCTGGCACCGGTCTTGCCCGGCCCTTGCTAACAACTGCTTTTTAAACAGCTGGACAGCCAGCACTATGTGCTAGCACTCAGGGTCTCCTTATCGCGCTTTCGCGCATTGTAAAGGTTTCGCGCCTGCTGCACCCCGTAGGGCCTGGATTCATGTCTCAGAATCCATCTCCGGGCTCTTGCTCTCACAACCCGTACCCGTCGCTGGCTAGTAGGTACATTACACCCACTACAACCTGATAGGCCGCAGACTCATCCTCAGGCACCGAAGCTTTCAATCAAAGAGCATTCCAGCAACCTTGAAACATTTGGTATTATCCCCAGTTTCCCGGGGTTATCCCAAACCTGAGGGCAGATTATCCGCGTGTTACTGAGCAGTTCGCCGTGTTTACAAAAAACACATAACTTGCATGGCTTAATCAAACCCTGATAGCAGTAACCTCTGGCAGGATCAACCAGAATTGGAAAAGAAAAACGCACACATCAAAAGATATAATTCAATTTATTCCATTGAACTGAAATAAACCGAACTGCCACAACAAACGTCAGACAAAAAATACCATATTTCCTGTCTCCATTAAATTAAAACATATACCGTAGCATATAAAACAACTCATCACACACTGACAAAAGTCAATAATCCAAGCTGACATCAAAAACAACTACGGACAAACCTGAATAGAAACATTCAGGGAATTACTACATACG